>CAZWPU010000176.1:0-3675 GCA_964635605.1 uncultured Bacteroidales bacterium
TGGGTAAGTTATATTATGAACAAAACCAATTAGATTCGGCGCTTTTTTATTTTGATCGTGGAGTAAAAATTGAAGAAAAATATGAGCTATTAGCCAATGCAGGTAATTCATATAATACCATTGCAAATATTTATTTAAAAAAAGAGATATTAGATTCTGCTTATTATTATCTGCAAAAAGCCGTTGAATACAATAATCAATCGAACAATAGAATTGGCCTAGTGCATACACTAATGGGGGTTAGCAACTACTATTTTCAAATCGAAGATTTTGAAAATGCTCTTATGCATATTGAAAGGACTATAAACTATGCCAAAGATATTAAATTAAATAGTGTACTAAGCGATGCTTTATACTTAAAATCTAAAATTAAAGCAAGGCAAAATAACTATCAAGAAGCTTATAAAAGTCTTAATGATTTTTTTGAAACCTATAAAAATATTTACGATGTAAGAAAAATTAATCAGGTCAAAACCATTGAATACCAACTTGCCCGGAAAGAAAAAGAAAAAGAAATGGTTGAAATGGAACTTGAGAAACAACAAACCATTAATAGATTATTCTTTATTATTGGAGGCTTGTTGATTATTCTGATTATCATCGCATTGGCCTTTATTGTACATTATAAAAAAAGCAATATTGCATTGGCAAGAGCAAAAATAAAAGCCGAAGAGTCGGATCAATTAAAAAGCCAGTTTCTAAAAACAATATCGCATGAAATAAGAACTCCGCTTAACGGGATTGTTGGTTTCTCAGAAATTCTTACCAGTGAAAAAGTAAACCAGAAAGAAAGAAATGAAATTGATCAGATTATCCAAAAAAATAGTAACGATCTTATTTCTACCATTGAAAATTTAGTTGATTTAGCACATCTAACAACCAACCAATATAAAATCAAAATAAAAGAATTTGAATTATCGTCCTTTTTAACCCATTTAGTATCAAAAGTTAAAAATGATTATTGCTTTAAAGATCTTAACAATATTCATATAAAAACCTCTAATCCATCGAATATAATTATCCGTACGGATAAATATGTACTTCATAAAATACTAACCGAATTGCTTAAAAATGCCATCTTATATACCGAAAATAAAGAAATTAACATTGGATATGAAAGAAAAAATTCAATACTAAATATTTTTGTTAAAGATACAGGCCCGGGCATACCCAAAGAAAAGTTAGATAGAATCTTTACTCCCTTTCACCGGGGAAAAGAAAATAATGGTAAAATAAATGGCAGCGGAGTTGGCTTAGCCCTGGCATATAACTTTGCAAAAGTAATTGATGCAACGCTTAATGTACAATCAGAAAAAGGCAAAGGCAGTAACTTTGAGTTGCTAATCCCGTTAAAAAATATTATATAATCAATCTATTTTGTAAACCTTTTATAACTTAAATTGTCAAATATTTTTATTTTTTTAATGATTTTCACAAAATATGCGAATATTTAGTTTTTTAAATAGTCAGCTTACTATTTTTATTTTATCCCTCATACTTATCCCTGAAAGTCTAAATTCTTTTACTATAAAAAACAGTAAAGATACTTTCCAAAACCCTCAAAATATTGATTTAATCGACAAAAAAATAGATTTTCTTCGAAAAAATATAAAAAATACACACGACAGTATTAAAAATGCTTTACTTCAAAACCTTGATTTATCTCTTTCAGAAGATTATAATTATGGTTTAGCCTGGAATTACTATTTTTTGGGTAGACATCACCAGCTTAAACAGGAACATGACAGCGCTATATTTTATTACCAAAAAGCCTGGCCTGTTGTTAAAGCTGAAAAAGAATTAAAACTGGCCAGTGCTGTATCCATTGGTTTAACAAATATTTATTGGGAAACAGGTAATTATAGTGCTGGTTTACAAACGGCACTTGATGCTGAAAAGTTTTTTGAGCAGCATAATGCCCTAAACGATAAATATGCAATTTTAAATTTAATCGCCTTAAATTACGAAGGCTTATTTGAATATACGAAGGCTCTTGAGTATTTCAATAAAGCTTTAGAAGCTGCAAAAAAGGCTGGCAGAGAAGATTTTCTGGGGGTAATCTATTCCAATATAGGGAACTTATTTTATAAACAAAAGCAATATAATAAAGCACTTGAATATCTTAGAAAAGGGTCAGAACTTGAAAAAAAACATTTATACTTTTCCAACGCCGGCAAATCATACACGATGATGGCCAACGCCTTTTTAAAACTTGAGCAATTTGATTCCACCTTAGTTTATTTAAAAAAAGCGTATCAATACAACATAAATACTGGCGATAATACAGGACTGGCAAGGACTTATTTGGGGTATGTGGAGTATTATCTTAACAAAAAAAGATATAGTGCTTCTGTTGAGTATCTGTTTAAAGCCCTAGAAGTGGCTAAACCAATAAATTTAAATAACGAAATATTAAAAGCATATCAATTATTAGCTCAAAACTATGAAATAACGGAGAATTACAAACAATCAACAAAATACTATAAAAAATATTTTTCTCTATACCAGCAGATATATAATGTTGAAAAAATAAATCAGTTGAATGCCCTGGAGCATAAACTTAAAATGCAAATTAAAGAAAATG
Organism: uncultured Bacteroidales bacterium; assembly: GCA_964635605.1. Lineage (GTDB taxonomy): Bacteria > Bacteroidota > Bacteroidia > Bacteroidales > UBA12077 > UBA12077. The sequence goes on from CAZWPU010000176.1 coordinate 2,585, forward strand.
AAATAAACAGGCTAAAAATAAAAGAAGAAGAACAAACCATTAAATATTTGAATATTATCACTATTGCCGGAATGCTTTTTAGTTTGTTCCTGCTGATTTTTATTTTTTATTCGCTTAGAAATAATAAAATACTCAAGCATAAAAATAAAGAAATATACCAACAAAAAGCCCACCTTGAAGCATTAAATGAGAAACTCATACTGGCAGAAACAGATGCAGGGAAAGCAAATGAAATAAAAACGCGTTTTTTAAATAATCTGTCCCATGAAATTCGCACTCCATTAAATGGGATTGTAGGTTTTTCTTCGCTAATAGCAGAATCAAAGCTATCGGAAGAAAAAAAACCACAAGTTTGGAAGATAATTCGTAAAAATAGTGAAGATTTGATTAATACAATTGATGGATTATTAGAAATGTCGATGGCTGCATCTGAGAGCATTAAAATAAAAAAATCGAAATTTGATGTATATGATTTTTTATACCAACTGCAGGTAGAAATTATCGATCGTTATAAAAACACCAACAAATCGATTAATTTCTACTTTTTACCCAATAGTAAATTACAAAAGCAAACGATTTCTACCGATAAAAATTTGTTAAGAAATTGTATTTTAAAGGTGGTAGATAATGCATTTAAATATACACATAAAGGGAATATAGAACTCTATTTTAAAGAAGATAATAAATTTTTACAATTAGTTATTTCTGATACCGGAATCGGTATTTTAGAAGATACACCGGGAGAAATTTTCATCCAATTTGTAAAAGGCAAGAATATTCCTAATAATTCAGCCGGTTTAGGAATTGGATTAACCATAGCCAAACAGTTTATTGAGCTTATGGGTGGAAAAATATGGTACGAAACAGAAATCGATAAAGGCAGTACTTTTTTTATTTCCATTCCATTTAATAACGATCAATAAAATGGTTTTCTTATTTTTGGCCCCAATTATTTAATGTGCTATGACAAAAAAAGAACGATTCGAAAAAATTATTGAATATTTCCAAAGAGAAAAACCCGTTGCTGAAACAGAATTAGTTTACGGCACTCCATTTGAACTTTTGGTAGCTGTAATCTTAAGCGCTCAATG
>CAZWPU010000177.1:0-3670 GCA_964635605.1 uncultured Bacteroidales bacterium
ACAATTTTTACGAAGTATACGATGCATTTATCTACTATTCCAATGTTTTTAGGTTACACGATTTTGTTTCCAGCAACACAACCGAAACATCCTTTGCCGGGAATAGCCTAAATGAGATAGACGAAACAAAATTTCCTGACTACAATTATCCTGATTTTATAAACTATACTGGTCAAAAAAAATGTACCCAGTATATTACCCAACGACAATTTAATTATATCGTTAATCAAATAAAATCGTCAACCGACGAATCATCAAAACTTGGCAAAGCCAAAAAATTAATTCAGAACAATTGTATTCCTACTGAATATTTAATGAAAATGGGCTCATTGTTTTCATCCGAAAATAACCGATTAGATTTTGCAAAAGCAGGATTATCATCAGTTTACGATATAGACCAATATCTTGAGATGAAGCAAATGTTTTCTACCCCCAGAAGCCGAAGTCATTTTACCAGTTTTTTAGCTCAAGAACAATCATCAACATCTTTTAGTGGTACTGTTTCTGCCGAAAAATGTTTGGTTAGCCAAAATGAATTTAATTCAATTATTAACTCGTTAAAAAACGAAAATTTTAACTCAACTAAACTAAAATCTGCAAAAAATATTATTGAAACAAAAACCTGCCTCTCTCCCACTCAAATCAAAGAAATTATTAATCTTTTTGATTATGAAAACTCAAGACTTGAAATTGCAAAAATCGGTTATGATTTCACCAAAAATAAAAACGATTATTATACCATTGTTAGTGTAGCTTTAGGATTTGAAAGCAGTAAAAGGAAACTATTAGATTATATAAATAATAAACGGTAAAACATTTTTTTATGCCGGGAAAAGTATTAATCATTGATGATTCGTTAACCAATAATGTGCTTTTAGAAAATGTTTTAAAATCAGCGGATATTAAATCAATAGTCGCATATAACGGGAAAGAAGCCCTTAAAATTGTTGAGAAAGAAAAACCATCGCTTATTTTGTTAGATATTATGATGCCCGAAATGGATGGTTTCATGTTTTTAGAAAAAATAAGAAATAATAAGTTATACAAAGATATTCCTGTTATTATTATTACAGCAAAAGATGATAAAGAAAGTATATATAAAGCACAAAATACAGGAGTACAAGATTTTATTCTAAAACCCATTGATATTAATATGGTTCTAAAATCTGTAACAAAACAATTAGCTTTTAATAAGCACTTTGTAAATAAATCATGAAAAAGAAAGAAACATCCACTAAAGAACAAATAAAAAAAAATGTATTATCATCGCTTTCTGATTTTGTTTTTATTTTAACCACAGAAGGTTATTATATTGATATCATTTCCAACAATCAAGATGATTTATTCTTGAATCCAGAAGAGTCCATTAACAAACATTTTAAAGATTTTAATTTTAATGAAGATTTTATTTTTCAGTTAGATAAAGCTTTATCAAAATTAAAAGATACCAGCATTTCGCAGGTATTCAATTTCTCGTCTAACCATCAATTTTATAATGCTAAAATTTCCGAAATCAGGTCTGAAAAGGAAGAATTATTAGGTTATGTTATTTTAATAAGAGATGTTTCGGCTTTTAAAGAAACAGAACAACAATTATCAAAACAACTAGAAGAAAATAACCATAAAATTAATGAACTTAATCGAGATATAAATTTTTATATTAAACAGGGCGATGTAATAACCAGCCAAAGGACAAAAATCCAAAAACAAAGAGATCAACTGGCAGTTGAAAAGAAAGATATTGCCATGCAAAAAGAATTGATGGAAAAAGATATGGATTTTATCATGAAACAAGGTGATAAAATTGCAGAACAAAAATATAAAATAAAGATACAACACGATATTGTTCAGAAACAAAATAAAAAGATTGAAGACAGCATAATCTATGCAAAAAAAATACAATCGGCTGTACTTCCTCCCAACCGGTTTATTCAGCACCTATTATCCCAAAATTTTATTTTTTATAAACCACGCGACATTGTAAGCGGAGATTTTTACTGGATCAAACAAATTGATAAAAAAATATTTATAGCAGCTGCAGATTGCACGGGACATGGAGTTCCTGGTGCATTAATGAGTATGTTGGGGATCACATTTCTAAACGAAATTGTCAATAAAAATCCTGAAATTCATGCCAATGAAATATTAAACGAGTTAAGAACTCATATCATCAGCTCGCTTCGGCAAACAGGTTCAATTGGCGAAAGCCGCGATGGATTGGATATTGCATTGTGTATTTTAAATCATGAAAAAAAATTATTGGAATATGCAGGGGCAAACAACCCGCTTTACCTTATTCGGAACGGTAAATTAAATGAAATAAAAGCTGATCGCATGCCCATAGGTATTCATCGTAAAGCAAAAGAATCATTTTACAACCACGAAGTTACTTTACACAAAGATGATTTAATATACATTTTTTCCGATGGATTTATTGACCAGTTTGGTGGAAAGGATGGCCGAAAATATCTAACCGGAAATTTTAAAAAATTACTCATTGAAAATCATCAAAAACCGTTAAGCGAGCAAAGACAAATACTCGAGAAAACTTTTGAAGAGTGGAAAGGTGAAAGAAAACAACTTGATGATATACTCGTTATTGGTTTTAAGATTGCCTTTAATAAAGAACTAGTAAAATCGAAAATGGATTTCGACTGGGAAGGAAAAACTATTCTTATTGCCGAAGATGATGATGCAAATTATATGTTATTGCAAAAATCATTAGCAAAAACGAATGCAAAAGTTATTCGAGCTGAAAATGGAAAAGAAGCGGTTAAACTTTGTAAAGTAAATCCCGACATTGAACTTGTTTTAATGGATATAAGAATGCCCATCATGGATGGAATAGAGGCTACCTCGCAAATAAAGCAAATAGATAAAAATCTCCCAATCATTGTACAAACAGCTTTTACCATGTCGTCAGAAAAAGAAAAAAGCTTTAAAGTCGGATGCGATGATTATATTTCAAAACCCATAAACTTAAAAGAACTTTTTGCCACCGTTTGCAAATACATTGAGCAAAACGAAAAATAACTCAAATACCACCTTTATATATTCTTCATACAGCAAACGTATTTTCGGTTAACAATAAATTAATATAAAGTTAACGAAATGATTATTCTGTAATAATATTAGGATAAGATACACCACCTACATTTGTAGCATAAAACAAAAGCAAAAATTAAAATTATATAGCAATGAAAAAATTAACAACATTAATCTTAATTATCTTTTTTTCTTCAGCAATGGTTTTAGCAGAAAACTCAAATGAAGAAAAAGAAAGTGCAAAAAAATCTGAAAGCGCTGTTATGACAACATCTATCTCAGGGAAAGTTTTTGATAAAATTACCGGCGAAACTTTAGCAGGGGTTAAAGTAAGTATTGATGGAACAGAAAACAACGTTTACTCTGATTTTGATGGAAATTTTGAAATTTCTAATATTAAACCGGGAAATCATAAAATAACCGCTTCTTATATTTCCTATAAAGAAAGGAAAGAAAGCATCGATGTTAATATCGAAAAATCAAATGATATTAAACTTGCCATTGAGAATATTTCAGAATAAACTTTAAGTATATTTTATAAGCAGGATGCCGGGATGTAACTATTCCGGCATATTTATTTTTTACAATATCCTTTCTCAGATTGTACTTTTTCTTTATATTGCAT
>CAZWPU010000178.1:0-3670 GCA_964635605.1 uncultured Bacteroidales bacterium
TCGTCAAAAAACTGGGCTTCGTCAATTCCAATCACATCTACATTACCCGAAAGTAATAGTATATTTCCGGAAGATTCAACCGGAGTAGAACGAATGGTATTTTCATCGTGCGAAACAACATCTTCTTCGGAGTAGCGGGTATCAATCATCGGTTTAAAAATCTCTACTTTTAATTTGGCATATTCGGCCCGCTTTAGCCTGCGGATTAACTCTTCGGTTTTACCCGAAAACATTGATCCGCAAATTACTTCGACCCATCCCCTGTTTTTGGCTTTTTTATTTGTACCTTCGAAAAACATCGTATAACAATTCTAAACTTTTATCGTTAATTTTGCAAAATACTTTTAATGCTTACATTATGAACAAAAAAGAAAAAATAAATAATCTTTTAAAAGATATTCAAGATTTATATGCTATAGCAAACAGGCTCGAACATGAAGAACAAATCCATCCGCTTGATATTGATCTTGCTCTTTCAAAAGTAAGAAATCTTTATGATTTATTATTAACGATTCATCCACAGACTGCATATAAATCTGAATATCAAAATAAAGAAACAGAAAAAAAATCTTTAGCCGAAGAAAAAACCGAACCCATCCCTCCTATTAAAGAAAAAAAATCAGCCACAACAGAAGAAGCTGAAGAAGAAAAACGCGAATTTGTTATTGAAGAACCCTCAAAACCAATACAAAAATTCAAAAAAGAAAAATCACACATAGAAGAAGAAACATCTGGTTCTCCAAAGAAAAAAGAAAAACAACAAGAAGGGCCTCCTATTATGGCCGATAAATTTCAATCCAAAAAATTTATTCATGATAATATGGCCCAAAAAACATCGAAGAAAGATGTTTCTTCTAAATTGCAATCAAAACCAATACAGGATATTGCATCAGCTATCAGTCTGAATGATAAATTTATTTTCATTCGCGAATTATTTAACGACAATAAAGAACAATACCTGGAAACAATTCAGATTCTGAATAATTTTGACACCTACGAGAATGCGATAGGCTTTTTAAATGAGAATTTCGACTGGGATACAGAAGATCCTAATTTTGAGCGATTAAAAGAATTGGTAAAACGAAAATTTGCAGCAAATTAAACGATGAGTAAACTATATTTAGTACCCACTCCCATTGGCAACCTTGAAGATATCACGTTAAGGGCTTTACGGATATTGAAAGAAGTTGATATTATTTTAGCCGAAGATACGCGTAAAACGAGTATCCTGTTAAAACATTATCAGATTGACAAGCCTGTGCTATCGCATCATAAATTTAATGAACATAAGGCTTTACCCGAAATTATTCAACGCATAAAATCAGGCCAAACATTTGCTTTAGTCTCCGATGCAGGGACCCCCGGAATTTCAGATCCCGGGTTTTTAATTGCCCGTGCATGTATTGAAGAAGGTCTTGATGTGGAAACACTCCCCGGCGCCACTGCATTTATTCCGGCTTTAATTAATTCCATTTTACCTAACGACCGTTTTTCGTTCGAAGGTTTCTTGCCACAAAAAAAGGGTCGCCAAAAACGATTAAAAGAACTTGCCGAAGAACCCAAAACTATGGTTTTTTACGAATCGCCCTATCGGTTGGTAAAAACGCTAACCCAATTTACTGAATTTATGGGTGAAGACCGAAAAGCAAGTGTTTCGAGAGAATTAACCAAAATCCACGAAGAAAATATACGGGGGACATTAAACGAGCTCATTGATTATTACAGCCAGTCGACTGTAAAAGGTGAAATTGTTATTGTGGTTGAAGGAGCTGTAAGCTACAAAAAATCTACAACACCTGAACGAAAAATATAAAAAAAGCCTGACAAGTTATTCTGTCAGGCATATAATATATAAACAACTTAATTTCTTTTTGGCCTTGATCTTCGTTTAGCATCAAATGATTTATTTATCCTTTTTCTTTTGGCAGGTCCTCTATCGTCATTGCTTCCTGACGACGGTTTTCTACTTCTTCCACTGCTCTTACTTCTGGTTCTACTATCAAACTCTTTATTTCCGGATTGTTTTTCTTTGGCAATTTCCGAACTTACCCGAATACCCTCAAAAACAGAAGAATTTAAACCTTTAAGCACTTTATCGGTATACGATTCGTCAATTTCAAAAAATGCAAACGACTTCAGGATATCGATTTTTCCTACCGGAATATTTCTTTCTCTGGTAGATTCGTTTACCAATCCCATTAACCGCTGAGGATTAAGTTTATGATTTTTACCTACATTAATAAAAAGGCGCCGATAGTTTTTGCTTCCTCCACTGCGTTTATTTTTTCTTTTATTCCTCCCTTCAACTCCCGACTCATCAGGCACATTCAAGTCCGAAGTATTTTTGTAATAGGCTAAAATTCGGTTAAATTCCAACGAAACAAACCGTTTGATTAGCTCTTCTTTATCAAGCCACTCTAATTTTTTGTATACTTCCGGTAAAAGTTCATCAATTTGTTCGTTTTTTACATCTACATGTTCCATCCTGTCAATCAAATTAAACAGTTGCTTTTTACAAATTTCATCGCCTTTTGGAACGGGTAATTTTTCGAATGTTTTATTGATTCTTTTTTCAATTTCTTTGATTCGGTATTTTTCCCTTAGATGGATAATGGCAACAGATATCCCTGCTTTGCCGGCTCTTCCAGTCCGACCGCTACGGTGGGTATAAGCTTCAGAATCATCGGGCAGATTGTAATTAATAACATGCGTAAGATCATTAACGTCTAACCCACGTGCTGCTACATCGGTAGCCACCAACATTTGCAAATTTTTTAACCGAAACCGGTTCATTACATGGTCGCGTTGTGCCTGAGAAAGATCTCCATGCAAAGCATCGGCATTGTATCCATCTTTGATTAACCAATCGGCTACCTCTTTGGTTTCCATTCGCGTACGACAAAAGATAATGGCATAAATATCCGGATTCATATCCGCAATTCGTTTTAGTGCCGGATATCTGTCTCTTGCATGTACCAAGTAATAAATATGTTTTACATTTTCGGCACCTGCATTTCTTTTCCCAATGGTAATTTCCTCGGGATTAGTCATATAGTCTTTTGCAATCGCTGATACCTCTTTGGGCATCGTCGCTGAAAAAAGTAAGGTACGACGGTTTGTTGGAACGGACTCAAGGATATCATTTAAATCATCCCGAAACCCCATATTCAGCATTTCATCCGATTCGTCGAGGACAACAGTTTTTACTTTTGAAATATCGGCTTTTTTACGTCTAATCATATCTAACATCCGCCCGGGAGTTGCTACAATAACATGCGCTCCCATTTTTAATCCACGAATCTGTGCATCGATATTTGCTCCACCGTATACTGGGAGCACTTTTAACCCATCCATATATTTCGAATAAGCCATGATATCTTTAGCAATCTGAACACACAACTCACGTGTAGGCGATAGAATTAAAGCCTGCGGATGTTTTTCTGAAATGATTATTTGCTGAACGATCGGAAGTCCGAAGGCTGCGGTTTTTCCTGTTCCGGTTTGTGCAAGAGCAACAATATCTTTGTTGGTTTCGAGTAAAACAGGTATTACTTCTTTCTGAACGGGCATTGCTTCTACAAAACCCAAATCATTAATCCCTTTTAGGATATCTTTAGAGAATCCTAAATCATTAAATTTTGTCATTTATTTTTTCCTCCCGTGCTTTCGG
>CAZWPU010000179.1:0-3664 GCA_964635605.1 uncultured Bacteroidales bacterium
TCTTTCAAGCATTCTTTGCATTAAAATATCCTGCGAAACCTCAAGACTTATCATGCAATTCAGGGTTGTATTCATTTTAATAAGTAACCCTTCTAAAATATATGCCTGAACAACTGTTCGTGGAAATCCATCAAAAAGGAAACCATTTACCTCAGTATTGGTTTTAATTTTTTTCTCAATTATCTGTACAATAATTTCATCGGAAACAAGCTCACCTTTTTCTATTACACTTTTTGCTTTACGTCCTAATTCAGAACTTTCAGCAATTTCTTCTCTTAAAATATCACCCGTTGAAATATAGGCCAGATTGTATTGCTCAATAAGCTTCAGTGACTGAGTTCCTTTTCCTGCTCCGGGAGGGCCAAATAATGCGATATTAAACATTTAAAGTTAGTTTAGTGGTTAATTATTCAATACCCATCAAAAATAATAAAAAGCATTTTAATCTCCATATATTCTTTGAGGCGAATTCAATAAAAAAACGCTTTAGCATAATACTAAAGCGTTATTATTTTTTTTAAATCGATTAAATAACTGTTAAATAAGCAAATGCATAAGAAAACCGACTACTTTCAGGTACAAGGATTAATATTTTTTCTTTCTTTTTAAGCTGTCCTGAATGAAATAATTCTTCTAACATAAGATAGATCGATGCAGAACCTACATTTCCTACCTGCTCCAAGTTTGTAAACCATTTTGTATAAGGGACCTCTAATCCCTGTTTTTCTAGTTCATCATAAACTTTCTGTTTAAAATACATGGATGACAGGTGAGGAAGGAAATAATCAATAGAAGTTTCGGTAATATTCTTTTTTTTACAAATATCTGCTAAATATTTTACTCCAAGGGTCACTATATTTTTATCAAGCAACTTAACGTCCTGTTTAACAGAGAATATCGATTTTTTAAGCCAAATTTCCGGATCAACTTCTTTCCAGCCAATAAGTTGTCCCGAATCATTTTTTTCAGCACCTGCATACATACAAGCCTCCACTTCATTAGCAAACGAAATAGATTCTATCCATTCCAGTTTAAGGGAAATTTTTGCTTTATTTGGTTTGTTTTCAAGCAAGATTGCTCCTGCACCATCGGATAGCATCCATCGAAGGAAATCTTTATCAAAAGATAAAATAGGATTCTTTTCCAGATGATTCGTGCACTTTGCTTCTTTACTAAATTTATCGGATCGTAATAAAGGCGAAATAACTTCAGAACCTGTACAAATAGCATTTGGGGTTTGCCCTGACATAATAGATAGAAAACCATACTTTAATGCATGCATTCCAGCACAACAAACCCCTGATGGTGAAAAAATTTCAACAGGTTTATTACTTAGCTTGCCATGTACCATCGAAGCATGAGAAGGTAGTAATTGGTCGGCTAAAGAAGTGCCACAACATAAAACTTCGATATCTTTAATCGAAAAATTACTATTTGCTAATTTTTTTATTGCATAAGTAGTGATATCAGCATTGGAATATTTAATATCTCCTTTATTATTTATAACATAATATCTTTTTTTTATTCCATTTTGCCTTAACACGATGGCTCTTGACCGTGAAGGTTTGCCATTAACTATTCCTAAAATATTTTCCATTTCATCATTATCTACAGGACTGTTGGGCAAAAATTTCGTGATATTATTTATATATACTTTATGTAACATTTATACTTCTGTGTTTTTATTTTTCTATCTCTGTTTTACTTATTCATAGTATCGTTTTTCTTTGTTTCGTTTGTAGAAAAAGAAAGGTGTTAACAATACATAAAAAATATATTTTAATGGTGCAACAAGACCTATGGCTATTGGGAAATAACCTCTAAACAAACTAACTCTAAATTTTCGGGCAGGATCTTCGGCCCCGCCTTTTTTTAGTATAAATGAAGCCCAGATTTTAAATACTCTTGCGGCGGTTTTTTCTAGCGATAATAAATATGGTTTTATGGTTACTGCATTATGATTTACTAACTCATCCTGCAAATGAACCAAATCGTTTTGGTTGAATTTTTGAAAAACAATTTCTCCATAGTTTTCAGCTCCCTTGATGTCCTTCTCGGAGATACCAGGTTTTGGGAAGATTCCCCACAAACGATCTTTTTTACCGGTGAATAAAAAGTACGAAATAGTTACAATTCCGGTTAAATTTTCGGCTTTGTCATGCAAACAGATATTACCTACCAAAGTCCCTCCAAGCGCTCCAATTTTTTCTTTAACATATTCCTGAGCTACTATCCACATATTTCTTACACCCAGCAAGGTTACAACTGGTTTTCCCTTAAAAATACGTTTAGCTTGACCGGATAGTAAAAACGAATTAGAGGGAATCGATGGAGACATATACCATACAGTATAGGCTAATACAATTAAATCAAAATCTTCATGCTCCAATTCCAATGGGTTTATTTCACAAGGAATTTTATAAACCGATTCAGGAAAAACATCAAAAAAATCATAACCCTGCCAAGGGAAAGGGTAATCGTTTACTGGTTTTATATTTGCATATGTAACTGAATAATGTTCTGATTTTTCAAATGGCCTGGCAAAATTTTTAACAATATTTGTTAATTGTCCTGATTGTGAGTAATAAATGATTAATACTTTATTCATTTTATGACATAAAATTTTGAAGGTTAAAAATAAATGAAAATATTGTAAAAAAATAGACTGATTGGATATTTTATGTTAATTTTTAATTTTATGAAAGGTTTAAAATGCTTAAAAAATATACAAAACATACCCTCATTAATTATTTTTTATTCACCTTTAATTTAAACATTCAACTTACTCTTCTTGTTTTGTAATTAAAATATCGTATCAATATGAAAAATAATAATAAATATAGTAACCACTTAATCAACGAAACAAGTCCTTATTTACTGCAACACGCCCATAATCCCGTTAATTGGTATCCCTGGAACAATGAAACTTTAACAAAAGCACAAAATGAAAACAAATTAATATTAGTTAGTATTGGCTATTCTGCCTGTCACTGGTGCCATGTAATGGAACGTGAATCGTTCGAGAGCGAAGAGATTGCCCGAATAATGAATGATCATTTTGTTTGTATAAAAGTAGACCGGGAAGAACGACCGGATATTGATCAAATATATATGAATGCAGTGCAATTGATGACAGGAAGTGGTGGGTGGCCGTTAAATTGCTTTGCACTGCCTGATGGAAAACCGGTATTTGGCGGGACATACTTTAAACCCCAACAATGGAAAGATATTTTACAAAATCTTGCCAGGGGATATGAAACAGATCAAGGCCGATTTGAAAAGTATGCCAATGATTTGAAACAAGGTATCGTTTCAATCGATAAAATTGCTAAAGTAAAAGAGGAAGCTGATTTCGCCTATGAAGATCTTTTAAATATCATTTTAAAAATAAGAAAACGTTTCGACAGAGAAAATGGCGGAACATTTGGCGCTCCCAAGTTTCCATTACCTGTCAACTACTTCTATTTAATGCGTTTTTATTATCATTCGGGCGAGAAAGAAGTGTTGAAACAGGTACTGTTGACTTTAGAAAAAATGGCTAAAGGAGGCATTTACGATCAGCTGGGTGGTGGTTTTTCAAGATATTCAGTCGACAGAAACTGGCTGGTCCCTCATTTTGAAAAAATGCTGTATGATAATGCACAATTGGTGAGTCTTTATTCCG
>CAZWPU010000180.1:0-3650 GCA_964635605.1 uncultured Bacteroidales bacterium
CGATAAGGAATTCCCGGCTTAATTAGGGATGTAACATGATCTACAGCATTCAATACAATATTATAAATATCTTTTTGTTTTGATGAGAATTTTCCACCCACAGGGACAGTCCTTGTATTGTCGCTTGCATAATGCATAGTCGTTTCAGCTCCCGTGTCAGTAAGCATTAATCTTCCTTCTTGTAAAATATTACTATGGTTGTGATTGTGAAGTGTTTCACCATTTTGTGATAAAATGATGGGGAAAGATAACATTCCACCATGAGCTAAAGCAATTCCTTCGACAGTTCCAGCAATTTCTTGTTCGTAAACACCGGGTTTTGCCATTTTCATAGCTGTGGTATGCATTTTATAGCCTATGGCAGCAGCCTTAATTAACTCTTCTATTTCATATTTGTCTTTTATAGAACGTAAGTCTACTACTGCTTTTATTAATTCTATAGAAACAAAATTTTCGGCTTCGTTATGGCTGATTTCCAGTAAATTACTAAACTGGATGGTGGTATCTCCTCTGTAAAATGGAAGCACATGAATGTTTCTGTTTTGATTATTTGCGTTGCGTAAATAATTTCCCAACTGACTAAAAGGTTCTGTGTTTTCAACGCCAATTTCAGCGGCTAACTCTTTTATGGTGGGTTGTGGTCCCATCCAAATAATATCATCAATAGTGAAATCATCGCCAAACAAATATTCTTTTCCTGAATCCAAATCAATTAAACCTGCCAGGTTGGGCATATCTAATCCAAAAAAATAAAGAAATGAACTGTCTTGTCTGAAATGATATGCATTATCTAGATAATTCATCGCTGACTCTTTATTGCCTAAAAAAAGAACCAAGCCTCCTTTTAGTTTGTTTTTTAGGCGATTACGCCTTTCGATATAAACATCTTTTTTAAACATAATATATAAATTTATTTGATTAATTAAACGCTAATATTTGAACGAATTTATGCTAGTTTTTTCAAAAAACAAAGGACGCAAAAAAATCATACATTTAATAATAAGACCAATTTTTTTTGATAAAGTTTGATTTGAGCTAAAAAAATAAACGGAAATATTGTCATAGCCGTGAATTAATGAAACGTTTGCGGGTTATGAACAGTAACATTCACAATATCAAGGTATAGAAATAGAAAAATAAGATACGAATAGACTTGTATATTTTAATTTATTTGTTATATTCGCACTTTACCAACACTTTATTAACATTATTAAAAAAATAAAAACTATGCCTTACAGAAGACTCCCCAACACGGATAACTCAAGACAAAAGGCACTTAAAAATGCCTATAATAAAGGAAAAGAACTTACTCCGATGGATCTGGCTTTTAAGCAAAGCACCTTTCAGCGTGTCCAATCTTTTCTTCCAAAATGGGAAAAGGCTATGACAGAATATAAAAATACATATGATATACAAACAAAAAACAATAAAGAATATCTTAAGAAATTAAAGAAAGCAAAGCTCTATATCTCACACTTTATTCAGGTTTTAAATATGGCTATTTTACGTGTTGAGTTACAACCTGCTGTTAGAGATTTTTTTGGATTAAAAACTTTTGAATACAAATTACCTCCATTAAATACCGAAACAGATATTATTGAGTGGGGCCAAAAATTAATTGAAGGATCCACCGAGCGAAAATTGAAAGGACATACTCCTATAACAAATCCAACAATTGCTTTAGTGAAAGTTCATTACGATAATTATATGGAAGCTTATAAATTCCAGAAAACATTACAAAAAAATCATGGTAGAGCGTTGAGTCATCTTGCCGAATTAAGAAAAGAGGCTGATAATATAATTTTAAACGTTTGGAATGAAGTGGAAGATACATTTAAAAATTTACCCGATGATTTAAAGCGGGAAAAAGCCCAAAAGTATGGAGTTGTATATGTTTTTCGTAAAAATGAAATTGGCCGAATCAGTCTTTTCAGAAATGATGAGGCTAAAATAATTTAACTTGTCACCCTCCTTTTTTGGTAGTGTAGATAAAATGAGTAAAAAAATAACGAAAGAAATATTACACTTACAAACAGATATCCATAAGAACCTTCTGAGGCTCCTAGTGTATCAATATCTTCACTAACTTGATCAGCATAAAAATAATAAAAAACTACGGCCATAGCATTGTTAATAAAATGCGCTAAAATAGGAATCCAAATTGATCCACTGACATAAAATAGATAGCCAAATAAAATGCCAAGAATCATACGGGGAATAAATCCATAAAATTGGATATGCATGAAACTAAACAAGAACGCAGCAATAAAAATTCCCCAATGAATATTTTTTGTCCATTCGGCAAATAATCGCTGAATAACACCACGAAATATTAACTCTTCGCCTATAGCAGGCAAAATACCAATCATAAAAATGTTAAACCATAAGCTACCCAAACTATCCATCTTTAAAAATGCTTCTGTTAAAGCTTGAGCACTCGATTCTTTTTGTCTCATCCAGTTTTCCAATTCGTTTAAAAAAGCGGGTAATTGCATTTTTGAATTGAGCATAGCAAAAAAATTGATGGCTGGTAAGGCACTTATCATAATAAAAATTACTAGAACAACAGCATAAAAACCAATAGGATTAAACTTTAAATAATGTAACGTTTTTTGATGAAAAAAATAACCGATAATAAAAGCTGGAATAATAAATAATCCAATAGCCTGAATGGTTTGCAGGTATTTTAAAAATTTAAGATTATTAGGGTCTGAATAATTTGTTATAACGGAAGGAAATTCGGCAAAGCTTAAATTAAACAAAGGAATACCAATAGCAATGCCAATAATAAATACGATTAAGAATGAAGCTAGAATAATAAAAAGAGAAAAAATAAATTTTGAAAAGGGGTGTATCGTTGCTAATGAATTTTTCATGGGTTATGCTTTTATGTAAATTTTAATAATTTTGCGTCTAATTTAAATATAATAATTCAAAAAATTGATAAAAATAGGAAACATAGCATTGGGTGAAAAACCTCTTTTTTTAGCTCCGATGGAAGATATAACCGATCCTTCATTCCGATATCTTTGTAAACATTTTGGAGCTGATATGGTTTATACCGAATTTGTTGCTTCAGAAGGGTTGATTCGTGATTGCAAAAAAAGCTATAAAAAACTACAATTATTTGATTTTGAAAGGCCCGCTGCCATTCAGCTATATGGTCACCAAATTGATTCGATGGTAGCGGCTGCAAAAATGGCCGAAGAAGCAAAACCTGATTTTATTGACTTAAATTTTGGATGCCCGGTAAAAAAAATAGCCACTCGTGGAGCAGGTGCGGGAATGTTGAGAAATATTCCCTTAATGCTCGAAATGACCGAAGCAATAATAAAATCAGTAAATATTCCTGTTACCGTAAAAACTCGCTTAGGTTGGGATGATGACAGTAAAATTATTGTACAACTTGCTGAACAATTGCAAGATAAAGGAATAGCAGCACTGGCTATCCATGGGCGCACTCGGATGCAAATGTATAAAGGCGAAGCCGACTGGACCCTGATTGGAGAAACCAAAAATAATCCACGAATGAAAATTCCGATCATTGGCAATGGCGATATAAAAGATGCTGAATCTGCAAAGGCAGTTTTTGATAAGTACGGTGTAGATGGTATAATGATTGGAAGAGCTACCGTTGGAAGACCCTGGAT
>CAZWPU010000181.1:0-3646 GCA_964635605.1 uncultured Bacteroidales bacterium
CCATGGGATCGCTCAAAAGGAGCCTTTAAAAAGGTTAATCCTGGTATTTGCTCCTCTTATATCTTCTCCAGGAAACCGGGCGATAAGGTTTCTTTATCAGGCCCTTATGGTGAATTTTTTATTAAAGATACTGATCGCGAGATGGTGTATATTGGTGGTGGTGCAGGAATGGCTCCCTTAAGGTCTCATATTTTTCACCTTTTCCATACCCTCAAAACCGATCGAAAAGTATCGTACTGGTATGGTGCACGATCCAAGCAAGAAGTATTTTACGAAGATGAGTTTAGAAAAATTGAAAAAGAATTTCCTAACTTTTCATTCCACCTGGCATTATCAGAACCGAAAGAAGAAGATAACTGGGATGGTTTAACCGGATTTATCCATCAGGTAGTTTATGATGAATATTTAAGTAAACATGAAGAACCTGAAGAGATAGAATATTATTTGTGCGGTCCTCCAGTTATGAATGATGCAGTGCAAGATGTGCTATATAATTTAGGTGTTCCCGATGAAATGATTGATTTTGATGATTTTGGAGGATAAATTCTTTATTGAAAAAAATATACTCGGTAGTTTTTTACTTCCGGGTTTATTTTTTTATTTCAAAAATTTCGTGTCTATTCCAGTCTTTCCATCTGTTAATAGCTATATCCCGAACCATATCCCAGTAAATATTGCTATCTAATCCGTGGATATAACTTAACTTTTTGATTTTAGAAGCTACCTGTGTTTTATATTCATCTTTTAATGATATCGTAATTTTTTGTCCTAAATAAAAGAAATCTGCTTGAGGTATTTTACTATCTTTTTGTACTGAAATTA
Source organism: uncultured Bacteroidales bacterium (assembly GCA_964635605.1). Classification (GTDB taxonomy): domain Bacteria; phylum Bacteroidota; class Bacteroidia; order Bacteroidales; family UBA12077; genus UBA12077. Next base: position 823 of record CAZWPU010000181.1, read on the forward strand.
ACCCATGCCCTAAGGTAGCCCCAGTGCTAACCTGTAATCCATCATTCAGGCAACTGAATGGAGGCTCCAGTCCGGCATAGGATATAATTTGGAGCTCATCAAGTCCGGCACCAAAATACTCTCTTGCCCGAACTCCCATTTTTGCACCAATCAAAGTATAAACGCCAACATGCCGGTGTATTTCGCAGGTTAAAACGCAGGTTACCCACTCATCTTTGCCCCATTTCCGAATAGCTTCAGGCATAATCTCTTGTATATCTTCAATATAATCCGATTCCCCTTCGGGAAAATGTGAAAAAGCCTGAGTGTTAATAATTTTGCTTGAGAAGATCGAATCCATTACCGTAGTCAAGGACTCAATGTCGGTTTTCAGTTCCCGTTTTAGAATATCTTTTTCTAGTTTTTGAGTAAAAAAAATAGGTTTTAATAAGTATAAAAATGCGATTTCGTCATATAGATTTTTTGAAAAAAAATTATTGGGTTGATTTAAGCTTTTTAAGATATCCTCACTTAATACTGTTCCAGTTTTTTTGAGATATTCTATCCAGTTTTCATTATAGCGCTTAAACGTTTCGTTATGTATAGCAGTTAACGGAAGATTTAAGTTGAGAAAGGAATGATAAGCGGAGGAGTCCAGACAATAGTTAAAATCTTCAGAAGGCATCTTATAATTTGTAGTCCATAATACTTCTTTTATTTTATTTTTATGTTCAGGATATTTTGAAAAATAGTTAAATATTGTATTTAAGCTCCCTAAGTTGATAAATATTATTTCTCCATTATGATGCTCAAAAATCCTGTTTAATACTTCGGTATAGTCATTGCATTTAATGTCTTTATTAAATTTATTATTACTCCAACAGAAATTTTGAGCTGTTTCACAATCAATTATTTTTGATTCAGTGTTTTTATTTGCACCTACCAAAATTCCTTCGTGATGTGTTGCTTGTAATAGATTTCTCACCTTATAGTAACCGTCTTTAGCGCTAATAACTCCATTAGAAGTAGTAATGGCTAATATTCTAATATTTGATGATTCTAGCATTAACCGGATTGCTCTGAAATCATCCAAACCACAATCGGTATCAATAACAATATAATGATCCGGTTTCCATGGATGAGCTTTTGCATGGAGAAAAATTATGAATAGGCTTACAATAATTGTGAATATTTTTTGCATGATTAGAGGGATTTTATCAATTTTAATAATTTAATAAAATTATTGATTTTTAGAGAAAAAACTTGTTAACTTCGTATAACTTTTATTTTATATAATAAAGATTTGATCATGAAAAAGATAACACTGCTTTTTGTTTTTTTTTCTCTTTTAGTAAGTTGTAATCGTCAACCCAAACCAATTTTTATATCATTTGGAGGCTTTACTCAAGGCACAACCTATTCGATTACATATGAAAATCCAGATAGTTCTGTTTATAAACTAGCTATTGAAACATTACTTGCAAATTTTGATTCATCATTATCCATTTATAATTCACAATCTGTCATAACAAAAATCAATAATAATCAATTGAATTTCCCTGATACATATTTCCAAACTGTTTTTGAAAAAGCTCAAGAAGTTTACAATAATACAGATGGGGCATTTGATATCACTGTTGCACCCTTGGTAAATGCATGGGGATTTGGATTTCATAATAGATCAGGAATTACTAATTCGCTAGTTGATAGTTTGCTTGAGTTTGTCGGATTCAACCATATTTCAATAAAGGATTCATTAATCATAAAAACTGATCCTAGGATAATGATTGATATGAATGCTATAGCTCAAGGCTATTCTGTTGATATTGTTGCTGATTTTTTAGAAAAAAAAGGAGTTGATAATTACCTGGTAGAAATTGGGGGAGAAGTAAAAACCAAAGGATTAAATCCTAAACAAAAACCGTGGCGAATAGGAATTGATAAACCCGAAGATAACAATATGATTCCTGGTAAGAACCTGCAGGCTATTATTACATTAACTAATAAATCTTTGGCAACATCGGGCAATTATCGTAAATTTTACGAACACAATGGAGTAAAATATTCACATACCATTAATCCAAAAACCGGTTATCCGGTAACTCATTCATTACTAAGTACTACAGTTACTGCCAACGATTGTATGACTGCCGATGCCTATGCTACCGCTTTTATGGTTATGGGTTTAGAGAAAGCTTATGAATTAGCCATAAACCTACCCGATATTGAAGCTTATTTTGTTTACAGCGATAAAAATGGCCAATACCAAGTTAAATCAACACCAGGAATCGATCAATGGATTGAAGAGGTTAAAAATTAAGTTGTCCTCGAGAAAATTATTTTAATGGATCCTTTTTATTCACTTCATGCCTTACCAGTTTTCGTGCGTGTTTATCCACCTCGCGGTTATAGTTTGCTGTAGAGGTTGATTTTTGATGAGCTTTCACCTTGATAAATTCTATATTTAGTTCCTGAGTAAGTTTTAGGAGGGTTTTTACCAGATCCTTATTTTGGATATCCTTTCCTTTATTGGTTGTAAATTTTTTTGTTATTAATTTTTGTGCTCGCAGCGGTATCTTTTCAACATACTGACTATCAGTAAAAATATGCATTGCTTGGTGCTGTGGAAAGTTTTTTACAACATAATGAATAGCTTCTATTACAGCAATTAGTTCCATCCTGTTGTGAGTGGTTTCCTTTTCAATACCATCTATAATCTTTTTTTTACCTCTATAAAAGATAATAGCAGCCCATGCTCCAATATTAAATTCCTTGTTGCAGCTTCCATCGGTATAAATTTCAATAATTTCTTCCTGCACCATATAATGTATTAAACCCCTTGAAT
>CAZWPU010000182.1:0-3622 GCA_964635605.1 uncultured Bacteroidales bacterium
AAAAAAATCAAAATATTTTATCCTAAATATTTTCGAAGAACATCAAACAAATCATCAATTAAAATGGGTTTGGAAAGGTAATCGTTACATCCGGCAGCTAAATAGATTTCTTTATCATTTACCATTGCATGAGCTGTTTGGGCAATAATAGGAATCTCTTTGTTAAATTTCCGGATTTGTTTAGTAGCTTCTTCACCACTAATTCCAGGTAACTGAATATCCATTAAAACTAAATCAAAATCGGAGTTATTTTTTAATAATTCTATCGAAGTAGCTCCATCTTTGACTATTTTAATTTCTGCTTTGGTCTCAGAAAGCGCCTCAACTAAATATTCTGTACTAAAAAAATCGTCTTCAACTATTAGTAGTTTCTTCGAGCTCCAGTCATCTATTTGCTCCCTCATAAAAGGTTTCGGTTCAAATTAAACGCTAAAATTAATCATTTAAATATTATTTTAAAAAGGAATAGTAAAATAAAATTCAGAACCTTTGCCAAGTCCAGAATCAACCCACATTTCTCCTCCTAATAAATTAACCAATCGTTTGGAAATGGTTAATCCTAAGCCTGTTCCTCCGTATTTTCGTGTATAACCATCATCAACCTGACGAAAACGCTCAAAAATAATTTCTTTTTTATCTTCGGGAATTCCTATTCCTGTATCTTCAACAAAAAACAATACTTTTTTATTTTGTAATTTACATCCAAAAACAATTTTCCCTTTTGATGTAAATTTAATGGCGTTATTAATTAAATTGGTTAAAATTTGTTGTATTCTTTGTTCATCCGATTTAATTACTAATTGATTTACTGCTGGTTTCTTTAATAAAAAATTAATATCCAAATTATTCGTTTTGATATGATTTGAAAAAGATTCATAAAGCATATCCAACATTTTAACCACATCAAATGTGGAATGAATAATTTCTATCTGGTTGGCTTCAATTTTCGAAAAATCAATGATATCATCAATAATAGTAATAAGCTGCTTCCCATTAATATTAATAATATCAATAAATCTATCTAATTTATCATGATCTTCTTTTTTATTTTTTAATAGCTGGGTAAAACCTACAATACTATTCATTGGTGTTCTTATTTCATGGCTCATATTAGCCAGAAATGCTGTTTTAAGGTGATCGGCGCTCTCCGCTTTCTCTTTAGCAATTTTAAGCTCCAGGTTATTTTGTTCCAGATTTTGATTTAGCCTATGTAATTCTTCATTAGATGACTTTAACTCTTCTTCGGCTGCTTGTAATTCTTCATTCTTCTGTTTTATTCGTAATTCATATTTTTTCTGGTCAGTAATATCTCTTACAATCCCTAAGTTCCCAATTACTTTATTCCCTTTATATAAAGGAGTAGCAGTAACCTGTATTGTACATTTTTTATTATGAACCGTAGTAATCACCTGTTCATAGGTTGATTTAGTACCTTTCATTCGTTTTTGTGTTTCATGTTTGATAGACTCTATGTGGTATCCGTCCAAAAACTCGTTTAAGTTATGTCCAATAAGCTCTAAATCTCGAAACCCAAAAATATTGGATGCCACAGGATTACAAAATATTACATTCTCTTGTAAATCAATAATTGTCATACCTTCACCCATATTATCAATCAAATTCCGATATTTTTCTTCACTTTCTTTTAAAGCCGTCTCTGATTGTATTTTTTCGATAATACGACTTAAGTTCTGGGCTACATAATTTAATATTTGTAGATCATCTTCATTATAATCATGTATATATTCATGATTATTTTCATAATTTTGTAATGCAATTACCCCATAGGCTTCTCCGTTGGCATCGACAAGCGGAGCACCAATCCAAACTTTGGTTAAGTGCCCGTAATTCGTTAACAATCCGGCTCTTTTATATTTTTTTACTTTTTCAGGATTAATTAAATAGGGCTTATTTTTACGCCTAACAATATCGGTAAATGAATTTTTTAATTTATATTCTTTTTGTGTATCGTCAAAACGATCGTACTGGTCAACATGATACGGAAAAGTATAAGCATCGTTGGTTTTATCGTATAAAGCAATGTAAAAATTACGCGTATCAATAATTTTACTCAACTCCTGTTGGGCAAATTGTGCAAACTCACTTATACTTGTTGCCCTGTTTGCCTGCTGATTGATAAAAAGTAAAATATCTTTTAATAAAGCATTCTTCTTCGATTCGGTAATGTTTAATACGGTAAAAGTAAACCCCCGGGATAAATCATCCGGATCAATTAGGGTAGATGTTAAAAGTACATCAATCACTTCTCCGTTTTTACATTTAAAACGTGTTTCTACTTCTCCAACTCCTTTTTCTTCTATTTGTTTATAAAGCTCTTTACCTACAAAATCAAATTCTTTTCTGGAAGGATAAATTTTCAAAACGCTTTGTCCAATTAATTCTTTACTCTTATATCCTGTAATTTCAAAAAAACGGTCATTCAGCTCAATAAATACACGATCTTTTAGGCCCCCGATACCAACAGGTGACGATTTAAAAACGCTTCGTAAAGATTGTTCCCTCTTTTTTAATTCATGCAAATAGTTATTCGATTTTTCCTCTAATTCAATCTTATGTAAGATAAACCCCAACTCAAAAACTAAATCTTTAAAATAATGCTGAAAATCCTTATCATCACTATATTTATCATGGATATTTACATTAAAGAATCCATAATTTTTATGACGATAAATAATAGACATGGAATAAATAGAATTCCCGTTGTAACAACCTGCCAACGGACAATCTTCACAAACATTCTGAGGATTATTAATAATTAATATTTGGTCTTTTTTATTATTCCGGTAACATTGAAAAGTTTCATTATCCTTTAATTTTTTTTTAAATTCATTATAACATTTATCAAAGCCTTTATGTGCCCCTAGCATAAATTTCTCATTCTTATACAAATTAATCATAGCGGTTGAAAAGCCCATATGATTAACAGCAATATTACAAAACTCCTGAATTAATTTTTGCTGCGAAGGAATATCAACTCTGATTTTGTTTAACTCTTTAAATCCGTATAAAATCTTATTTAAATCTTTTAACCGGTTTTCCTGCTGCTTTTTTACGGTAATATCTCTAAAACTCCAAATACTTCCAACTATTTTATTGTTTAAAATGATTGGCTTTGAATATCGTTCAAACACTCTTCCATCCTTGAAAGATAAAATATCAAAATCAATTTTTGTGGTTTGCTTTAAGGCATCGATCTCTTCTAAAAACTGCTGCGAATTGCTTAATTGAGATAGAATAACATCAAAAAATTCTTTATAATAAGATGCCTTTCTTTTTTGGGCAGGAATTTTCCACATTTCAAAAAACCTGGTGTTGACATAATCAATCCTGCCATTTTCTCCGGTGACCAATATTCCATCAGCGGTTGATTCAAGTACTGATTTAAAAAACAGTCGCCTTTTTTCTATTTGGCCACGCTGTTTTATAATTTCGATATTACTTTTTCTAAGATTTTCTTTATTACTAGAGACTTCTTGCAGCAATGATTTCAGCTCTTCATTCTGAGCAAGGTATTCTTCATTGAGGGAATAATATTCATCAGCAATTTTTTTCTGTTGCAACTCTCCTTCTTTAACTTCAGTAATATCAGAAAAGACCGTTA
>CAZWPU010000183.1:0-3610 GCA_964635605.1 uncultured Bacteroidales bacterium
AATTATATTTGCCCGTAACGAAAACGAAAAATATGTTTACAAAAGCTATTGTTAAAAGACCCGCCAAAACTTTTGCTAACGGAATAACCACCTCAAACCTTGGAAAACCAAATTATACACGGGCTTTAAAACAACACGATGCGTATTGCGATGCACTGATAAAGTGTGGATTAGAATTAACTATCTTAGAAGCAGATCCTGATTTTCCTGATTCTTGTTTTGTGGAAGACACAGCTGTGGTTACCAAAGAATTTGGTGTCATTACCCGGCCGGGAGATAAATCAAGATTGGGCGAAACAGAAGCCATAGAAGAAATTTTAAACCCCCTACTTAAATTACACTACATAGAAAAACCGGGTACGCTTGACGGGGGTGATATTATGCAGGCTGATCATAAATTTTATATCGGGCTGTCGGATAGAACAAATTTAGCAGGATCAAAACAGTTAAGCAAAATTTTAGAAGATTATCATTATGATGTTTATACCATTCCGGTATGTAATATGCTGCATTTTAAAACAGGGGTCAATTATTTAGGGGACAACAATATTATTCTACACGAGTCATTTCGCTCAGCAAACGATTTAAGCAGTTATCATCAGATCATTGTAGAACCAGATGAGGAATATGCAGCCAATGCATTACGAATTAATAATTTTGTTTTGGTTCCTGCCGGATTTCCTAAAACAAAAACTGCTATTCAGAAGTTAGGATATAAAATTATTGAGCTCGAGCCATCGGAATTTCAAAAAATGGATGGTGGATTAAGTTGTTTATCCTTGCGTTTTTAACCTGTATTATTCCATTTCCATTTTATCCGCCAAATAAAATTGTTTTAGATCACTGGTTTTATAAAGCCTGAACACCGTTTTCCTTCGTTTTTCAATTTTTCCTACGAAAAAAAGCTGATCATCAATAATTCGTAAATCGAAAAAAACACCTTCAAACGAATAGACAGCTAGCAAATCCTGATGGTTTAGTTCATAAAGAAATTTTTTTGTACAAACGAGAATTTTGGAATCAAATTCTACGAATTGCAAAGGGGAATCCGCTAAAGAGATTTTTTGCTTATCAAAATAAATTTCCTTTTGCCCAGGATCAAAATAGATAAATTTATCTTGTTTCACAAAGGTATAAACAAAAGATCCTTGTAAGGTATCTACTGCAAAAGTGTTAAGGTTTAACTTTATTATATGCTCACTATCGTACCAGGCAATGGAATTCCCTTTTTTAGAAACTTTCAGGTTAATAACTCTGTTAGATAAAATAGTAGCTTTCAATTGGCCATTTTGATCATAACAAAAAATCTTATCTTTTTCATTATTTGCCAACTCCAGTGAGGTTAAAAAACCAGTTTCAATGGCATACCAGGTATTCCCTTCGAAGGTTAAGGAGTCCGTGTAAATTTTCTGTGTCTCATAATCAATACGATAAGGCTTTAAGGATGAAATAACCTCAACTTCAATTTTCCCAATTTTATTCAAATGTTGAGCATAACTGTTTATGCTAAAAAGAACAAAACACAACCCAAAAAAATAAACAATCTTATTCATCCTCTTTTTTTAAATCATTCAAAAATATCGGTACAAAAATCAGACAAAAAACTGGTATCTGCTAGATTTAATGAAAAATTTTAAAATGATAAATTCCTAATTTCTCTATAAAATATTGAAAAGAAGTTCTTAATACACCCAAACCATATTTTAGACTTTGGGTAAAATTAATGGATGATGATTCTTTATCGTACTTAGTGGGGCAGGTTATTTCTGCTATTTCGAAACCGGCAAAATGGATCTGCGCCAACATCTGATTATCAAAAACAAAGTTATTGGAATTGGCTTCGAAATTTATGGTTTCCAACACCTTCCTGCTAAATGCTCTGTAACCTGTATGATATTCAGAAAGTTTGGCGCCCATTAAAATATTCTGAATAAAGGTAAGCATCCGATTAAAAACGTATTTATATACAGGCATACCTCCTTTTAATGCTCCACGACCTAAAATACGAGAGCCAAGAACTACAGGATAAATATTTTGGGCAATTATTTGTACCATCGAAGGAATTAGTTTTGGGGTATACTGATAATCGGGATGTAGCATAACAATAATATCAGCATCACGCTTAATGGCTTCGCGGTAGCAGGTTTTCTGGTTAGCTCCATACCCCTGATTTTTATCGTGTATAACAATGTGTTTTATTCCCAGTTCTTTTGCTTTCTGTACGGTATGATCCTGACTCCTATCATCGACCAAAAGCACCTCATCAACAATATCAAAAGGAATTTCGCAATACGTTTTTTCTAACGTTTTTTCGGCATTAAACGCTGGTAATACCACTACTATTTTCTGGTTAGCAACCATATTAATTAAACAAACTAGGATTTAAATTCCGGGCTTTAGCAAAACACGATTTCATTTTTTCTTGTTCTCCAAAATTTTGATAAAGATAACCAAGATTAACCAAAGCAGAAGCATCTTTAGGCTGAAAAACCAGTTTATAAGCTTCATCCATCACTTGCTTTGCTTTTTTGTACTCTTCTAATTTTAAATACGACATGGCTAGATTGATTCTCAATACTGGGTCTTTTTTATCCAACTGAACGGCTTTAGCTAATGCTTTAACCGATTCGGTATAATTTCCGGATATTCCGTAAGCAACACCCAAATCTTTATAAACTTCAATCTTGTTGGGATTTATCTTTGCCGTTTTTTTAAGATATTGTAATGATTTTTGGAGATCATTCTTATAACGCCCGTAGATATGTCCAAGAAAATAATTTACATCTTCATGTCCTGGATGATACTTTTCCAATTGGTGAAGCAGCTTTAAATTTCTATCTATCCTCTCAGGGTCATCAAAAACTTGATGAATTTTTGTATCAAAAATATTGGTATAAACACGTGTATAAACAGGATTACGTTTTAAAATTTCCTGATAGTATGTAAAAACACTATCTATTTTTTGATGCAATTCCCATTGAGCATTGCCCATTAACAAAAGAGCATCATTATATTCCGGATGAATTTCAATGGCTTTGTGCAGATAGCCAATGGCCTGATTTAGATATTCCTCCCGCATAGTTTTATTTTCAGGCTTAACTGCCTCTTCTATCAGTTTTCCTCCGGCAGATGTATTACTTTTTGCACTATTCAAGGATGTTTTAACATCTGTAGTAAATAAAATAAAATCATTTTCCCATGCCCTGTTCCGGCTAATGGTTTTAATCGTATATAATGAAAAAATCACCACTAATAAACTCACAATTACCGATTTATTTTTAATCCAAATAGGAAGTTTTTGCGTTATTAAATAGGCCAAAATTAAGACAAACCCGATAGAGGCAGCATATACAAACCGCTCATTCATAAATACTCCTATCGGAAATAAAATATTAGACATCGGGGATAAAACAATGATATAAAATAAAATACCAAATGAAATGAGTTTTTTCTTTTTTATTGCGAGGAGAGCATAAATTACTAATGCAAGGTGAAGCATAAGTGAAACGATCGGCCAAATATATGACCAGCTTATAACAGGAATATGATAAGGATAATAATCATACGTAAGCGGATGAGGGAAAAATAATAATTTAATATAAAGCAGCAA
>CAZWPU010000184.1:0-3576 GCA_964635605.1 uncultured Bacteroidales bacterium
TCAAGATGTTTAATCAGACTTTCATCTATGGGGTCATCATTAAAATCACCCATAATCATAATTTTTGCATCTTTATCCATAGATATGATAGAATCCGTTAACGATCGGGTTAAGTCTGCTGCAGCATTCCGAAGAGGCTTGCTGCGAGCCTCGCCACCATATCTGGAAGGCCAGTGGTTTACCATAAAATATATTTCCTCACCATCTAAAATTCCTGAAACAACCAGTTGATCCCGTGTATAGAAATCATCCTTTCCCTCAATCGTTAGGGTAGCTGAATGGGTATTAACAACTTCAAAAACCGCCGATTGATACAAAAGAGCTACATCAATCCCTCTGCGATCAGGCGATTCATAATGTACAATATCATAATTATAAGGCTTTAACTGAGGTTGATTAACTAAATCTTCCAAAACCGCTCTGTTTTCGATTTCTGAAACACCAACAATAGCTGGAGGAGCTCCTGTTAAATCACTTCCAATTTGAGCAATAACTTCAGCTAAGTTTTCTAATTTGGCATAATATTTTTTACTATCCCAGTTATTCGATCCTTCAGGAGTATATTCTATGTCATTCTTTTCCGGAGTATCGAGGGTGTCAAATAAATTCTCTAAATTATAAAAGGCCACCGTGGCTACTTTGTATTGTTTTTGTTGGGCATATCCGTCAACATGGATTAACAATAAAATGACAGCCAAAAAGGTGCTTATTAAAATAAGGTTCTGCTTCATAGTAATATGTTTTAAAAAGTTTGTAATTCTATAAAAAAATTTCGGAAATTAAAAACATTGTATGTATTTTTATATCCTTTTTCTTTACACTAAACCTGTAAAAAACGAGTTGAAAATAAGCTTTATAGACATATAGAATAAAACAATAAAAATTCAAAAATAATCGTATGAAACAATTAGCAGTATTTTTTTCTCTTTTCCTGTTTCTTACCCTCTCTGCAGCAGCCCAAACGGGCTCCATCAAAGGGGTAATTATTGATAACAGAAATACAAAACCTCTAAGCGAGGTGAACATAATGGTTAAAGGAACCAACGTGGAAGATTTTACCCGATCAAACGGAGAATTTTTAATTAACCATGTTCCGGTAGGTGAAGGTTTTTTGATTTTCTCCTCAGAAGAATACAAAACAAAAGAGATTCCTTTTATTTTGAAAGAAAACGACCTGCTTGATATCGGTACAATTACATTAGAATATGCACCGGATTATGAAAAAGAAAAAGATGACTTACCTATGGTAGTCCTGGATGCTGGTGAATTAGAGGACAACAATATTGACCAGGGGATTGGAGGATTACTTCATTCGTCGGATGATATTTTTGCCTCAACAGCAGCTTATACTTTTGGTGCAGCTCGTTTCGATATTCGTGGTTTTGGATCGGAAAATTCTACCGTATTTTTCAATGGTATCAGGATGAATAACCTGGAAACCGGACGGCCATACTGGTCAGACTGGGGCGGATTAAACGATGCTACCCGAAACGAAGAACTTTTTTACGGAATGGATAACAACAAATATTCCGTAACAACCTTAGGAAGTGGATCTAACATTATTACCAGAGCTTCAGAATACAGCCCGGGAGTAAAAGTTTCGTATATGAATACCAACAAGTATTACAATCACCGGGTAATGGCTACAGCCTCTACCGGGATAATGAATAATGGCTGGGCATTTACCATCTCCGGTTCTAGACGGTGGTCGCAAGAAGGTTATGTGGAAGGTACTTACTACGATGCAAATGCAGTGCTTTTAGCCGCAGAAAAAATAATTAATGACAACCATGCAATTTCTTTAACCGCTTTTGTTACACCTAATAAAAGAGGAAAACAAATCGGATCAACACAAGATGCATACGATTATCTTGATAATAACTATTACAATGCAAACTGGGGATACCAGGACGGTGAAAAAAGAAATTCAAGAATATCCAATACCTTTAAACCTTTTATTGAGCTAAATCACTACTGGGATTTTAGTGATAAACTAGAAATAAATACCGCAGTAGCCTATTCGTTCGGAAGAGACGGAAATACCAGATTAACCTGGTACGATGCTGCCGACCCACGGCCTAATTATTACCGATACCTGCCCTATTATAACCGGGATGTAGAAAATTACTCCTGGGATAATCATCAGGTAGATTGGGACTTTTTCTATTTTGCCAACCAAAAAAACCTTTATACCCAGGAAGATGTTGACGGAATTGAAGGTAATAATGTTACGTTTAACCGTGCAAAATATATGATCGAAGATCAACGAATAGACCATAATCAAATCATTGCTAATACACATCTGATTTATGATTTAAACGATAATATTAAACTAACCGGAACGATAAACTATAACTGGTATAAAGGAAAACATTTTAAATTAGTGGATGATTTATTAGGAGCCGACTACTGGGTAGATATTGACCACTTTGCCGAAAGAGATTTTGCCGATCCTGTGATTGCACAAAGTGACCTGGACAATCCCAATAGATTAGTTGAGGAAGGCGACCTTTTTGGTTACGATTATGATGCCAATATCCAAAAGATTGAAGGATTTGTAAAAGGTGATTATACCATGGGTAAAGTAGATGCTTATCTTGGCCTAAACTTATCGAACACAAGCTTTTTCCGTTCTGGAAATATGCGCAACGGAAAATTCCCGGATAACTCAGCAGGAGATGCAGAAAAGCAATCTTTCATTAATTACGCCCTATCCGGCGGGGCAACCTACAAACTAACCGGACGGCATATTTTTACCGGTAATGCTACCTATATGACACGTGCTCCGTTTTTTGAAAATGCTTATGTTTCACCAAGAACCAGAAACGTTGAAGTAGACGGATTAACCAGCGAGAAAATTATTTCTACTGATCTTAATTATATTGTTCGAATGCCTAATTTAAAAGGTAGAATAACCGGTTATTATTCAACTTTTAAGGATCAGGTTGACGTAATGAGCTTTTATCATGACGATTACAATAGTTTTGTGAACTACTCCATGACAGGGATTGATAAAAAACACTTTGGAACAGAAATTGGCCTTGAATATGATATTACATCTACACTAAGTGTTCAGGGTGTTGCAGCCATAGGTCAGTATACCTACGACTCAAGGCCAAGCGTTACCATTACAAGAGATAATAACGCTGAAACCCTGGGGGAAACCCAAACCGTATATGTTAAAAACTTTTATGTAGACGGAACACCTCAACAGGCTTACTCTGTTGGCTTAAGCTATAATTCGCCTAAATACTGGTGGGTTGAAGTAAATGCCAGCTATTTTGATGATATCTATTTAAGTTTCAATCCTGCACGAAGAACAACCAATGCAATCGAAGGTTTAGAACCCAATTCACCGCTTGGTGCAGCAAAAATAAAAGAAATAACGCAACAGGAAAAATTAGCCAGTCAATATACCGTTGATCTCTCCGGAGGAAAATCATGGAAATTTGGTGATTACTATTTAAGCCTGTATGCCAATGTTTCAAACGTACTCGATAACCAGGAATTCATTACCGGAGGGTATGAACAACTAAGATTTGATTACGAAAACCAGGATGTAAATAAATTCTCCCC
>CAZWPU010000185.1:0-3537 GCA_964635605.1 uncultured Bacteroidales bacterium
AAGAATTTGCTGACTTTAATTTTTCTACCGGATTATACAATTATTACATCGAAGCCTATCCGGAGAAACATCCGGTGTACAAACCCGTAGCCTACTTTTTCCCTAAAGGGGATATTGAATTTGGATTAAGACAATTGGAATATACCTGGAAACATGGAATATTTTTAGATGCTGAAGCATTATCCTTTCTGGTATATATTAGCCTGAACTTCGAGGCTGATTATAAAAAAAGTATTCGCTATACAAGAGAATTGCATAAAGAATACCCCAAGAACCCTTTATATCTTTCATACCGGATAAACAACCTGTTACTACTCGAGCGATATCATAGAGCTGAACAGCTTGTAGATGCGTTGAAAAACAATCCTTTTTCGAATAATTTTTTCCAAATGATGGTACAAATTTATCAAGGAATCCTCCAGGAAAAAAAATATAACAATGATGAAAAAGCCGAACAACATTATTGGAATGCAATAAAACTTTCAGAGAAATATGTGCCCTTTGCTAACGGGCGCTTATCTTATGCTTATTACGGGTTGTCAAGAATTTATAAAAATACAAATCCGAAGTTATCGAAAAAATATAGAGACAGGGCAAAAGATTTATCCAGTTATCAGCATTTAACTTTTGATTAACAGATAATTTAAGTTTTCGAGCGGAATCAAAAACAGCCAGGTTTTATTTGACTTGCCCACATTTATTAGCTAAATTGTATAAAAAAAATTTAGCTCGATGCACCGCCAACCCCATATATTAATTGTTGATGATGATGGATTTGTAAGAAACTCGGTTGAGCATATTGCCAAATTACTTGGATATAAAGTAACCAAGGCAAAAAATGGGCAAGAAGCCTTAGCGTTTGCACAGAAACAAATATTCGACTTAATCCTTTCGGATTTATACATGCCGGTAATGGAAGGGAATGAGCTAATTATGCACATTAAAGCAATGCCCGAATATAAGAATATACCCTTCATTTTTTTATCTGGTTCTAATGAGCATAGTACCTGGATAAAAAACCTGAATGCAGGAGCTGATGATTTTATTACCAAACCTTTTGATAAAAAAATACTAGCCCTTAAGCTCAAAAGCCACATTAAGAAACTTTTTTTACGCAAGGAATTGCTTAAAAGCAACATGGAACATAACATCAATTTAAGCGAAGGGATCACTATTTACTGTGCACATAAAAATGCTTCCTTTAATTTAAATGCAGAAAAAATATATTCTGATGTTAAAACATTCTATTCCGAAAAAGAGCTTTTGAAAAATATGGAAAAGTTTAACACCTGGATCGTTTTAATTGATGATGAAGCATTAGATGAATTCAATATTAATAAGATTAAACTAGCTTCAAACCAGGAATTTCCTATAATTTTATTAGCAAAGCAAACCGATGGTATTCATAAGCAAATAGATCAGGGGGTTGGAAATTTTATATTAAAGACATTGCCCGAGGATTTAATTTATCATCAGATTAATGCTCTAATTTCAAGAGAAATTGAGATAAAAACAAAATATATTAATGCTATAAAATTAGCAGCGGAAAACTCTCCGGTAAGGTTAAACCCAAAAACAGACGTTACTTTTAAAAAGTACCATATTGCTATAATTCATGAACCATACAAACATATTCCTGGAGGTGATTTTTACGAAATTTTTTCAACCCTTAAAAAAGATGCTAAAATTATTATCCTGGGTGATGTAATGGGCAAAAAATGGAGTGCATGGTTTTTTGTAAACGCATACCTGGCATATATCCGCAGTACTATTCATTTTTTATTAAACAACACACCCACCAGCCAACTCACCGCTTCTGGATTAATTGAACAATTAAACCGACAGATCGCACTCGATTTACAAGTTGCAGACGTTTTTACCACTTTATCTGTCATCATTATTCATCAAAGCGGGCCGCTTCATATTGCTACTGCCGGAGCTATGAAACCCTTGCTTTATGTATCTAAAGATGATATTATACAATCGCTTAATATTACGGGTATGCTTCTTGGTGTATCCAAAGATTCTTCCTATCAGCAACTTGAATTAGAAATGAAAACCAATGACAAACTACTCTTCTACTCTGATGGATATACTGAAGTAAACAATAGCGAGACCCATGAAATGCTATCGACAGAGGGTGTTGAATCCGTATTCCGGGTATTGGGGAAAAATAAAAATTTAGATGTTTCTGATATCGAAAAAAAATTAGTCTCTGATTTCCATATTAAAGCATTTGATGATGATAGAAGCTTATTACTAATTCATAAACTATAATAATATTCATTAAAAAAATATAACTTGAAAAAATAAATTATTATTTCATTTAAAATCATTGGATATGAAAAAACTATACCTGTTTTTAGTACTTATTCTTGGCTTTTTTACTGTTAAAGGCCAGTTTGTTATCCAAAATCAAACACATGTTATGCGTTCGGGCGACGAACATTTTTTTAATATCTGCAATACTGTCGACGAGGGGCCATCAGGGCCTGCTCAGGTTTGGGATTTTTCAAAACTTGAAACGCAATCGCAACTAACCAGCTATATGTTCCATCCCGATGAAACAAACCATGCTTTCGATATTCCCGAAGCAAATGCTGTATTGGAAGAGTTTGAAACCCAGTTTTATTTCAGAACATCATCCCATATAATTGAGCAATATGGAACTGTTTCGAAAAATAATACCATTACCCGTTACGATAAACCATTCGTAAAAATGATTTTCCCGTTTAGCTATGGAGATATTTATGCTGGTGATTTTTCGGGAACGGTTGAAGGAAAAAATAATTACAGGGCAGCATTTACAGGCAATTATACACTTGAGGCAGATGCTTACGGAACACTCATTTTACCCAATAAAACATATCATAATGTTGTTCGGATAAAAACCAATAAAGAACAATGTTACAACAATAGCTCATGTAATTGTGGAACGGTTTCATATAAATGGTACGCAAAAAATATTCGCTATCCATTGTTAACCATCATTAAAACACACTCCTCCTCAGGTGAAAGGGTGATAAAAACCGCTTATTATTCAAAAATAAAAGAAATTAAAACGGAAGAAAAGAATAAGCCATTATGGGATGAAATGATTCAAGCTAAAATTTATCCCAACCCGTTTGAAAACGAGTTTAAAATAGATTATCAATTAGCTATGGATTCGGATATTACCATAGAAATTTATGACCAGTCGGGCAGAAAATTGTATGCCGTAAATAAGAAAAATCAAAAAGCGGGATATTATAATGAAATCATTAAAAATGATGATATTGGAGAACAGTTAGGGATATACCATATCAGGATTGTTGCCGGCCAAGCCCATATTTCTGAGACGGTGGTAAGGAGTAAATAAAATAATAATAGAACGCAGATTCAATCAATTAAATACACATTTGCCTGCTGCAAGCATTGAATAAGAAGACTTTCACGTCCGGCAGACGGTTCGTCACGGATTAACGTTTCTTAATTTTCATAAAACTTTTATCAAAATTTGTTATAGTCTATATTTTAGATGATTTTACCAACTATTTT
>CAZWPU010000186.1:0-3518 GCA_964635605.1 uncultured Bacteroidales bacterium
ATAAAATTATTAAAAAATGAAGAAATTAAGTAAAATTTCAATGGTTCTATTATCATGTTTTATAATTAACATTTCTATTGCTCAAGATAAAAGTGATTGGAAAGGCGGTTATCCCGAAGGATGCACATCTATAACGGTAGGAAAAAATGCTTCTGCAGATGGTTCTGTAATAACTTCACATACCGATGATAGTCACAGAACCCGATCCTGGATGGATATTCAACCTGCAAAAAATTATAAACCTGGGGAAATGGTTCCTATGTATAAACGAAGTGCTGATGATACAAAGGCAATGCCAGCTTATAAACATGAAAAAATAGGTGAAATACCACAAGTTGAACATACTTATCAATATATTAATTCTGCCTATCCTTGTATGAATGAAAAACAGCTGGGAATAGGAGAATCTACCTTTGGTGGGAGAGAAGAGCTTCAGTCGGATGAAGGTTTAATAGATTGTCAACGTCTTTGCCAGCTAATGGTTGAACGTTGCTCTACAGCTCGTCAGGCAATTCAAATGGCTGATGAATTAACTAAAAAATATGGATGGAACGATTATGGCGAATGCCTGACCATTGCCGATCCCAAAGAAGTATGGCACTTTGAAATTGTAGGTCCCGGAAAAGGGAAAACAGGCGCAGTTTGGGTTGCTCAACGGGTACCGGATAAACATATTGCCGTAAATGTTAATGCCAGTACCATTAAAGAAATTGATTTATCAAACACGGATTATTTTATGGCTTCTAAAAATATATACGAGGTAGCCAAAGAAAATGGCTGGTGGAATGAAGATGAAACATTTCGTTTCTGCTATGCATATGCCCCCGAAAGCAGAAATGCCATAGGTTCACGTCGCAGAGAGTGGAGAATTTTTGATTTATTAGCTCCATCCTTAGACTTAGATCCTAATGCACAAGATTATCCCTTTTCGGTTAAGCCGGATAAAAAAGTTACGTTAGATGACCTTGTGATGGTATTTAAAGACTATTACGAAGGCACCCCTTATGATATGACCCGAAATATTAAAACAACCGACGAAAATGGGAAAACCATTATTTCGCCTTTGGCTAACCCTTTTATGCCTTACGATCAATTGGAAATATCCAACGTAAGCGGTGGATGGTATAGTGTTGATGATGAAACAGCGGATATCAGTTTTCTGGGTGAACGAACGATTGCCCGCTGGTACACGATGTATGCTACCATTATTCAATGTCGCGACTGGTTGCCAAACGAAATTGGCGGTGTTGTTTGGTTAGCACAGGACAATGTGGCTACTTCTGTTTATGTACCGGTATATTGTAGTGTTACCGATTTACCAAAATCATATAAAACTCCTGGAAGAGTTAACGGATTTACCAGAGAGTCAGCATGGTGGGCATTTAATCGAATGGGAACATTAGCCGCTCAACGCTGGGGTGATATGCACCATGATGTGGATGCTGTATGGGACCCCTTGCAAAAAGAGTTGTTCAATAACCAACTAAAAATTGAAGATAAAGCACTTAATCTTTATAAAGAAAAGAATCCCAAAAAAACGATCAAATATTTAAATCAATATTCAAATGACCGGGCGAATAAAGTCGTTGATGAAGCCTGGAAGCTGGGAGATTTTTTGTGGACAAAATATGATGAGAAATTTTAATTATTGAATTAGAATATCATCCTGAGCCTGACGAAGGATGACATTCATTTTAATTAAATCCAAAATAAAATGACAAAAAATAAACGCGGTTTTGCCAGTGATAATAATTCAGGGGTACATCCCGAAATTATGAAATCAATTATTGAAGCCAACGAAGGACATACCATTGCTTATGGAGATGACCCTTATACTCGACGAGCAAAAGAAAAATTATATGAACATTTTGGGACGGATGTAGATATATATTTTGTATTTATAGGTACTGCCGCCAATGTATTGGGATTAAATGCAGCAACACGATCATGGAATTCGGTTATATGTGCCGAAACGGCTCATATCAATGAGGATGAATGTGGTGCTCCTGAGAAATTCAATGGATTTAAGCTTTTAACCGTTGAAACACCTGATGGTAAACTTACCGTTGATTTAGTTCAAAAACACATGAAGGGATTTGATTTTGAGCATCATTCACAACCAAAAATTATATCTATTACACAAGCCACCGAATTAGGTACCGTTTATACGCCTGACGAAATAAAAAAATTAGCAAATTTCGCCCATCAACATGATATGTTTTTACATATGGATGGTGCACGAATTGCCAATGCTGCGGTGAGTCTGAAAGTCGGCTTTAAAAAACTTACAAAAGATGCCGGAGTTGATATCCTATCTTTTGGAGGAACCAAAAACGGCATGATGTATGGCGAAGCCATCATTTTCTTGAATAAAAAACTTGGGCAGAATTTTAAATACATAAGAAAACAAGGTATGCAACTGGCATCTAAAATGCGGTTTATATCAGCTCAATTTGAAAGATACCTGACCAATGACTTATGGTTTAAAAGTGCTGAACATGCTAATAAAATGGCCAAATTATTGGAAGATAAAGTAAAAAAAATACCTCAAATAAAAATAACTCAAAAAGTTGAGGCCAATGGTGTTTTTGCAATGGTTCCTAAAGAAATTATTGACGATTTAAAACAAAAATATTTCTTTTACGACTGGAATGAATCGCAAAACGAAGTACGCTGGATGTGCTCCTTTGATACAAAAGAAGAAGATATTATAACGTTTGTTGAGTTAATAAAAAGTAAATTGAATGCATAGTAAAAGGGAGTGTCCAAAAAGTATTAAAAATTGAGAAACTACTTATTTTTTACTTAGAGCAACTTTGTGTCTTCTTGGTGATAATCTGTTTAACAATATTTTATAATTATACCACAAAGTTACCCAAAGGAAGCACGAAGTTTCTCAAAGACTTTTTGTACACCCTCTTTTATTTTTTTCAGGCAGGTTAAAATAATAAATCATTTGCCAAAAGAAAATATTAACAAAAAAGCCGCTTTTATTAACTATTTTTTCTGCCTAAAATAAAAACTAATACTTTTGGCTCCAGTAATTATCTACATAAAAATATATATCTAATGAGTGGCTTTTTTGGTAGTATTTCAAAATCAAGTTGTGTAACTGATGTATTTTACGGGACAGATTATCATTCACATCTAGGGACCAAACGCGCTGGTATGACTTTTTATTCACCAGATAAAGGGTTCCAACGTTCAATTCATAGCCTGGAAGATGGATATTTTCGAAATAAATTCGAAAGTAATTTATCAAAATTTACCGGGAAATTAGGCATAGGAGTAATTAGCGATACTGAAGCACAACCTATTGTGGTTACCTCTCATTTAGGACAATTTGCGGTGGCTACCGTAAGTAAAATTATGAATATCGATGAGTTGGAAAAAGAGTATACAAATAACCATCGAACCTTTACCGAAAACAGCCAGGGATTTATAAACCCAACAGAAATCGTATCGATGTTAATTGCTGATGGTGACGATTTTGTTTCAGGGATTCAAAATGTTTACGA
>CAZWPU010000187.1:0-3515 GCA_964635605.1 uncultured Bacteroidales bacterium
CAATTTGTTCCAGTTGCTCAATTTCTTCTTCGGATTTAACATTGCGTTGTTCGCCTACAGCAACAATTAAATCGGTAGAAGCATGTTTATTAGTTCCGTTGATGGGAATTTCCAGCCAGTTATAAAGTTTTATCTGGTGTTCAGGTCGGTAAGCCGGAAGAAAATGGATCTTGCGCTTTTTGCTTTTGGCCGTTTGAATTAATTCGATCCCTTTTTTTAACTGCCCGGTATTTTTTATTCCTGCTTTTTCACTTCGTTCTTTAATGGTAGGTTGTGAACCCATCCAAACAATATGGTCAATGGTCAGGTCATCACCAAAGATATAATCTTTATTTTCATCTAAATCAATAACTCCAAAAAGTCCGGGATAATCCAATCCGAAATAATAAAGGAACGAACTATCCTGTCTAAAAGGATAAGTGTTATCCTCATAGTTCATCCCATTTTCTTCGTTTCCTAAGAAAAGCAAAATTCCTGTGTTAAATTGTTTTTTTAACTGTTTTCTTCGGTTGATATAGGTTTCTTTTTTAAACATGATATTTTATTTTTTATGGTTATTATTTCAATATTTTATAATAATACTAATTGTATTCTTTAAATTCAAATTCCTTCGGAGGTTCGATTTCCCATAAATGTTTTACGAAAAAGTCCATTCTCCTGCGGATAAAGTATTTGTTTCCCCAGACTCCACCGTGGTCATCGTTAGGTGTTATGATTAGCTCAAAATCTTTGTTATGATTTATAAGTTCGGCAGCCAGACGATACGATGAGGCAGGATTCACATTATTGTCCATATCGCCGTGGGCGATCAGTAATTTCCCTTTAAGGTTATCTACCATTGACAGGTTCGATTGTTCTTCGTAATGTTTCCCTGGAGCTCCCATGTATTGTTCGGGCCACCATGCTTTTGCCATCCGGTGGTCGTGGTTTCCTGCCGAAGCAACACCTACTTTGTAAAAATCGGGATATTTCAATAAAGCGTGGACTGCATCATACCCACCTGCTGAATGGCCAAAAATACCTACTTTATTGGTGTCTATGTATGTATATTCTTTTGCTAATTGCCTGATACCGCCCATATGGTCAGGCCCTCCGATATCACCCAGGTTTTTGTAAGAAACATCATGAAACGCTTTGGAGCGCATGGCTGTTCCCATCCCGTCAATACGTATTACAATAAATCCAACTTCGGCCAAAGGTAGCCAGTCGTTCCAGATTCCTCTGCGGAAAGATTTAGGTACATTAACCGCTTGTGGCCCGGAGTAAGAGTTGTCTATAATGGGATATTTTTTATTGGGGTCGAAGGTAGATGGATATTGTAATATCCCATAAATATCCGTTTTGCCATCACGGGCTTTTACGGTAAACCTTTCGGGTGGTTTCCATCCGACAGCAAGTAACTTTTCAATATTAGCTTCCTGCAGTTCTCTTATCAATTCTCCATTGGAAAGTTTTCGCAGCACTGCTTTGGGTTTTAAGTCAACCCGTGAGTAATTATCTATAAAGAAGTTATGGTCAGGTGAGACCTCTATTTCATGTTCAGCATTTTCGGGAGTTAAAAGCTGCATTCCTGTACCATCGAAATTAATTTTATAAAGATGTTGAAAATAAGGGTCTCTCCCTTTTTCTGCTCCTCCGGCGGTAAAGTATATAACCTCATTTTCTTCGTCTATCGCATTTATTTTCCGAACAACAAATTCTCCTTTTGTGATTTGATTTATAAGCTCGCCGTTTTTTCCATTGTACAAATATAAGTGGCTCCACCCATCGCGTTCCGACATCCAGATAATTTTTTTACCATTATTCACTAATCTACATCCGGTCATCTGGTACTCAATCATGGTATTGGCTTCTTCGTGGATTTTTCGGTCTGCTTCGCCTGTTTCGGGATTGATAAAATATAAATCAATGGCTTTGTAATAACGGGCCATTTGTGCCAGGTAAAAAGTTTTGCTTTCATTTGTCCAGCCGGGAGCAAATCCCGACCAGATATCTTCCATCGGTTCTAACTCAACTTTTACTTTTGATTTATTATCAACATCAAAAATAAAATATTCCTGCAAAGGGAGGTTTTCACCGGGCAATGCTCTTTCGTACGACCATACTTTGGCTCGCATGCCTTCTTCAGGTAAAGCCTGATACAGGAACAATTTTTTTGCTTTCCTGCGATCGAGCTTAATAGCAACAAATTTTTTCGAATCAGGCGACCATTCTACATATATTTCAGGGTCATAGGTGTCACCTATCGACTCATCAATCATTTTATACCAGGATAAAGGAGATGCATAATCATACATCGTTTCTCCGTCGGAAGTTAGCTGAAACTCTTGGCCGGTGTCAGCATCTCTGAGGTAAAGATTGTAATTTTTAACAAAGGCAATCCAATGCCCATCGGGCGATTTAGATTCATTTTTCTTTAGATTATCCTTCTTTGGTTGATATCCAGATAGACTGTTTTTGTGAATATGATAGTTAAAGTGTAAGGTGTCTGTTTTAAATGTAATTGATTGTTGGTTATGATTAAATGATATTTTTGAAAAAGGTAACGAATCCGGATTGATTTTTATATTTAGCTTTTTTGCTAATTTTTTAGCCAGTTTTTGATGATTAAATGCCGGTTTAACTTTACCTTCCTCAGGAATAACAAACATAAAACGATGCCCGTTTTCCAGTTCTGTTTTGTACCAGAAATTATTGGTACTATCAATCCAGTTTGGATTTAGATGTAGATTTTGTACCAGGTTATAAACGTTAAAATGTAAGAATTTTTCTGCTCGCTGGTAATCTTCAGTTGTTCCTTGTGATAATAGATTCGATATTGTCGCGATAAGGATAAATGATAGTAAAAGTATTCTTTTCATAGTTGATGATTATTTTTTATTTCAGTTTTCAGATTCAAAAAATTATAATAATCTGAAATTTGGAATCTGGAATTTGAAATTTGAAATTAATTATACTTCTTCATGCTCTGTTCTTCGTATAATTTCATTTTGCAGACTTTCGCCTAAATCATTAAAATAGTCACTATATCCTGCTACCCGTACAATTAAATCGGTATATTTTTCAGGGTGTCTCTGTGCATCGCGCAACGTTTTGGCACTAACCACATTAAATTGTATGTGGTGCCCATCCATCCTGAAATAACTTCGAATTAAATGGGTTAGTTTGGTAATGCTCTGGTCATCTTTAAAAAATGAAGGAGAGAATTTTTGGTTAAGCAGCGTTCCTCCGGTTTTTAGATGGTCAATTTTAGCAGCCGATTTTAATACAGCGGTTGGCCCTTTTTTATCGGCGCCCTGAAAAGGACTGATTCCTTCGGATAAGGGCTCGAAAGCTTTACGTCCATCAGGAGTTGCAGTCATTACACTTCCAAAATAAACATGGCTTGTTGTTGGCAACATATTTATCCGGAATTTTCCTCCACGATAAGTAGGTTTTCCGTTTATCGCATCATGGAAAATATCAAAAACCTGCACAGCATATTGGTCTGCGTAATCATCATCATTTCCGTATTT
>CAZWPU010000188.1:0-3513 GCA_964635605.1 uncultured Bacteroidales bacterium
TGTTCCATCATTTTGCTTATACGAAAATCTTTAGGAAAAGATATATTGATATCAGATAAAATCCACAATCAATAATAGGATACGATTTAAACCAAAAGGCTATGAATTTGTTCTATAAAAAAAAGAAGAAATGAAAAATATATTCATTCCAGGAATTTTCATTGTATTATCAATAAACATCAATGCACAGGATACTATTATGCAATACAATCCATTAACACCAGAAGAAGAACGGGTAATCCTCCATAAAGGTACAGAGATTCCCTTTAGCGGCAAATATGTAAACCACAATGAAGAAGGCGTTTATACATGCAAACGTTGCAATGCTGTTTTATATCGCTCCGAAGATAAATTCGATGCACATTGCGGTTGGCCCAGTTTTGATGCTGAGGTGAAGGGAGCTATCAAAAAAGTTCCTGATGCCGACGGCCGCAGGACAGAAATTATTTGTACCAATTGCGGCGCACATTTAGGTCATGTTTTTGTTGGCGAAGGATTTACGGATAAAAATACGCGGCATTGTGTGAATTCCATCTCGTTAAAGTTTGTTCCGGAAAAAGAATAGAACACAGATTTCTTAAAAAAGTATTGCAGTTGATTGGCAGTGAACAGTTAGCAGGAAACATTTGGCAGTTGGCAGTACAACAAGACACATTTTTCAACAATAGAAACTTTGCGCCCTCGTGTCCCAGCCTGCCGGCTGACAGGTTAGCGGTGAAAAAAAAGATAAAAACAGAACACAGATTCAAAAAAATTGAATACACAGATGATGCAGATATTCACAGAGTTTCTTTAAAAATAGTTTGCGGTCGATTAACAGGAAAACAAGTTGAAAGTTAGATTTACTAAAAAAGGAGCTATTCAAACAACAGCTCCTTTTTCAATTTTAATCGGTTATTTTTTATTTAAAGGATTTTTCTAATAATCCATCTCCATTTAACTTCAAGCGGTCGAAATATTCCGGCACAGGCTTACCTATTAATTTATCGACATACAATTTAGCCAGGTATTGTCCAAGCATAAATCCTTGTCCTCGTAAACCGATAAATAAACCGTGTTCAGGGTCAATCAACATTCTAGGCTCGACATAATAACCGGCCCAGATTGCCTGGAACCCTACCGATGATAAATTAGGAATCCAGTTTACAAACACCTCAGAAGCAATTTCAAGGAAGTCTTGAGAGTTCATTTTCAGGTTTTTTCCCGTTTCCTTCGGTTCAATAGCCGGAGAGGCACAACCAATAATCTGGCCGGTTTCACCCAGCTGTTGTCCGTAAACAGCAATAAAGCCTTTATAGTTTCTTCGGTCAATAACCATCGACAATGGTTTCCCATTAACACCCAACATAGGTAAACGACGCGTAATAAACGCCTGATGTTTTACCGGGTAGGTGCCGGTTTGCAAACCCAGCTTTTTAGCAAACTTATCGCCTTCAGGGCCTAATGCGTTAATAAACACTTCAGTTTCGTATTCAACATAATCATGATTATGGTCGCGAACAATCACATGATAGGTTTTACCGGTTTTATTCACATCAATCAGTTCGCAATCTTCCTGAACCTCGCCTCCGTTTTCAATACCAATTTCCCGAATTAAATCAATCACTCTTCCCGGTGTAGCCTGCCAGCAATTTTCCGTAATTAAAGCGGATTTATAGGTTTTTAATTCAGGATTAAAGCCCGGAGATATCTCTTTTTGAAAATCTTTAGGTTCAATCATTCGTGCATCCGACCATGCAATAGAAGCTTCCAGGTCTTTATAGATAGCATCATCATGAGCAAAAGTTACATATTTAATCGGCAGAAAATCGATATTCTGAATTCCCTGTAGGTCTTTAAAAATTTCGTGGTTATGATTAGCGATATCCGAAAGTTCCGGCAAGCTGAAATTTGGCCTTCCGCCGGCAATATTTCTCCATGAAGCTCCGCGTCCGTAATTAATCATTACCGGCTTCTGCCCTGCCTCGGCAAGGTAACGGAACAATGCACTACCGCCAATACCACCACCGGCAACTAACGATTGTACTTTAATTTTTTTACGCTCGGATCCGTTTAAATGGGTCACCACTTTTTCGTGAGTATTCTGTGGATATAGCTCACCTAACCCTAACTGGTTGGATAAAGGGCCACGTGGTGTAGCATCGCCAACCAACGAAATGCCATATTTTGGCAATACGGTTTTTAACCGCTTAATACAACGTGTACCCCGGCAAGCACCCATACCTAAGCGTGTGGTATGTTTAATCTCATCGACTGAGATAAAATTTCTTTCACCAACAACTTTTAAGATATCTTTTAGCTTCACATCTTCGCAGTGACAAATATATTGATCCTCTTCATTTTTGTCGTCGGTAGTTTTAAATTCTATATTTTCAGGATAACTTTCTTTTACAATAAATCCGCGCACCTGGGTTAAGTCTTCACCATGTACATCCATTGATTTTACTCTGGCAACATTGGTTTTATTTTCCTTTTTCATAATTTTTTCAATAACACCTTCACCCAGCTTTTTCCCGTTGTTATCCACAAGATAAACTTCCGATTTTTCTTCTGCCTCGTACTCAATGGGTAAAAATAACCAGTCTTTTTTCAGGTTATAACCAAAAATGGCCAACCCGGGACATTGATACACACACTGCATACATCCAATACATTTATCATAATCAATGTGAGGTACCGTGCTGGTCGATGATTTGGTTATTGCTCCATGTGGACAGGAGAATGCACAAGGGTTACAAGCAAAACCATAGAGACAATCGATGATAACAAAAGGTTTCTCTTTTTGTCGTTCAGGTGATGGCATATAAGGTTTATCCAGTACTTTTACAGGATGCTGTTGCGAATCGATATATTCTTTCGAAATTTTAAGATACTCATCATAATCATATCGAAGGCCCAATTCGTCAATAATTTCGTAAGCCGCTTGTTTCCCTCGCAATACAGCACTTGTTCCCTCACCAATTCTAATGGTATCTCCTGCACCATGACAATCGCGCCCAAATATTTCTTTTCCTTTAATCAATAAAACATCATCAGAAACCAGTCCGGTACAAATATTAATGGCATCAATTCCATCAATTACCCGCTCAGTTCCGGGTACCGGTTCAAAATTTTCAGCATCAGCCACTACTGCACCAACTACACCATCATAATTTTCGTTAGGGATTGCTTTAATTAAGATAGTAGATGTAAGCACAGGAATTCCTAATCTGCGAACCCGGTTTGCCTGGACAGGAAACCCTCCTTCGTTAGGCTGCGCTTCGATGATTGCTTTTACGTTGGCTCCCGCCTGCATCAGCTGGTACGAAGTAAGGTACCCGATATTTCCGGCTCCTACGGTTAGTACATTTTTACCCAGCAAGGTAAACTCCTGGTTCATCATTTTTTGAACTACGGCAGCTGTATAAACTCCCGGCACATCATCATTTTCAAACGGAGGCATAAAAGGAATGGCTCCTGTAGCAATGATTAAGTGATCGGCATCCACATAATAAATTTCTTCGGTTTTAATAT
>CAZWPU010000189.1:0-3510 GCA_964635605.1 uncultured Bacteroidales bacterium
AACTGGTAACTCCCGGCGTTTCGTTAAACGATAATGTACTCAAGCATCGCGAAAATAATTTTCTGGCCTCGGTTCACCTGGATAAGAGTCTGGGTGGTGTAGCTTTTCTTGATATTTCCACAGGAGAGTTTCTTACGGCCGAAGGTAGCTTTGAATATATCGATAAGCTGCTCAACAGCTTTCATCCTAAGGAAGTGTTGTTTGAACGAAGTAAACAACAGCAGTTTGTTCAGCTTTTTGGCGATAAATTTTATACCTATAAACTCGATGATTGGGTTTTTACCGAAGAAAATGCAATCGATAAACTGCTTAAAAAATTTCAAACCTCTACCCTAAAAGGATTTGGTGTTCAGGATCTACAACTTGGTATTATTGCTGCAGGTTCTATCTTACAATATCTTGAAATTACTCAACATGATAAATTACAACATGTAGCGACATTATCACGCATCGAAGAAGATCATTATGTTTGGCTCGATAGATTTACCATCAGAAATCTTGAACTTTTTTATTCCATCAACGAAGGAGCTAAAACCTTAATCGATGTTATTGACCAAACAATTTCTCCCATGGGGGCCCGTTTATTAAAACGATGGGTAGCTTTGCCATTAAAAGATGAAGTACCCATTAAAGAACGTCATGATATTGTTGATTTTTTATTACATCATTCCGATTTCAAAGACTTATTAGCCGATCATATCAAAGAAATTGGCGACTTAGAACGTATTGTTTCTAAAGTAGCCACAGGACGTGTAAATCCTCGCGAGGTGATACAACTTAAAAATGCTTTAACAGCTATAGAACCGATTAAGAAAGCTTGTTTAAATACACAAAATGAAGCCTTAAAAAAGATTGGCGACCAACTGAATCCGTGTATTACGATTCGTGACCGCATTGCTAAAGAACTCCGTCCTGATCCTCCCGCGTTGCTTAGTAAAGGCAACTATATGGCTGATGGTGTTTCTGATGAGTTGGATGAATATCGAAAATTAGCTTATTCGGGTAAAGATTATCTGGTGCAAATTCAACAACGTGAAATTAAGCGAACAGGAATTCCATCATTAAAAATTAGTTTTAATAATGTTTTTGGGTATTATATCGAAGTAAGAAATACTCATAAAGATAAAGTTCCTTCGGATTGGATTAGAAAACAAACGTTGGTAAGTGCCGAAAGATATATTACAGAAGAACTAAAAGAGTTGGAGGTGAAAATTTTAGGTGCTGAAGAAAAGGCGTTGGATATGGAGCAAAAATTATTTATTGAATTGGTTACAAATCTGGAGGATTATATTTCGGCAATACAGCTTAATGCATCGTTAATTGCGCGATTAGACTGTTTACTATCGTTTGCACTGATAGCTGAAGAAAATAAATATGTACGACCTGAAATTAACGATACCAATATTATTGATATTAAAGATGGAAGACATCCTGTAATTGAAAAAATGTTGCCCATCGACGAATTTTACATTGCCAATGATGTATATTTGGATAATGACCAGCAACAAATTATTGTAATTACCGGGCCAAATATGTCGGGTAAATCGGCATTGTTAAGACAAACAGCCCTGATTGTTTTATTGGCACAAATAGGAAGTTTTGTTCCGGCCTCGGAAGCTAAAATTGGTTTGGTGGATAAGATTTTTACCCGTGTGGGAGCTTCGGATAATATATCGCTGGGAGAATCCACATTTATGGTCGAAATGCACGAAGCCGCAAGTATTTTAAATAATTTATCACACCGTAGTTTGATTTTGCTTGATGAAATTGGACGGGGCACCAGTACTTACGACGGAATTTCTATTGCCTGGGCCATGGCCGAGTATATCCATGAACATCCTACAACCAAAGCAAAAACACTTTTTGCTACGCATTATCATGAATTAAATGAGATGGAAAAATCTTTCGAAAGGATAAAAAATTATAATGTTTCGGTTAAAGAATTGGATGATAAAGTGATTTTTCTTCGCAAATTGCAAAAAGGAGGGAGTGAGCATAGCTTTGGAATCCATGTAGCACAAATGGCAGGGATGCCCAGAAGTGTTGTAAACAGAGCCAATGAAATTTTAAGAGAACTCGAAAATTCCGATCAAAAAGATTCCCTGGCAAAACCGGTAGAAGATATTGCTCAACATCGTGAAGGTTTTCAAACCACCATTTTCCAACTCGATGATCCGGTATTAAAACAGATTCGTGATGAAATTGCGAAACTGGATATTAATAATTTAACGCCGGTTGAAGCATTGAATAAGCTAAATGAGATTAAGCGACATATAGGATTAAAATAAAAAATTATGCGTTTTTTTGGGATTTATTTTTTTGAAGAACAAAAAAAATAAATATATTTGCATCCGCTAAACGCAAAAATAGCAAAGCGTACTTTAAAATATTGAAATTGCGAAAATAGCTCAGTTGGTAGAGCACGACCTTGCCAAGGTCGGGGTCGCGGGTTCGAGTCCCGTTTTTCGCTCCAAGAAGTTCTTAAAAAGTGGGTAATTCCATTTAAGACGCCCAGGTGGCGGAATTGG
Organism: uncultured Bacteroidales bacterium; assembly: GCA_964635605.1. GTDB lineage: Bacteria > Bacteroidota > Bacteroidia > Bacteroidales > UBA12077 > UBA12077. The sequence continues at coordinate 2,529 of CAZWPU010000189.1, forward strand.
TAGACGCGCTGGACTTAAAATCCAGTGGCCATACTTGGCTGTGCGGGTTCAAGTCCCGCCCTGGGTACAGAAAACTCCTTAACCGATTGGTTTTAAGGAGTTTTTTTGTTTATGGGATACCAAAAGTACAAAAACCAGATTATAAAGAATCTGAGCATTACGATGGAAAAACAATGCTCTAAAAAATTGATTGATGTTGTATTAAATAATTGTTTGATAATTAATCATTAAAACTGCAATTTTTTAGATTTTTTAATTTTACTCATCTGAATTAGCTAAATCCCGAGTGTTTAAAAAAGTTAGTCTTATAATATCGATCATTTTATTTATCCCAGTTAATGTCATTGCTTCTGTCTTTTGGTGTATGGTAGATTGCCTGAAAGCCAGACATAAAATACATTACCGGAACATTTTTTGCCGAAAAAGAAGAGTGGTTGTTGTCGCCTCGTGGATTTTCCAAAGGGCGGTAATTTGTGTCCAGGTTTAGGCTATATTCCCAGCATCCAATCGCCTACTGTTCCGGAAACATTATCATCGGCGTTATTCCAGACAAATCCGTCGATAGCGGACAAATGATCATAATGTCCGCCATTAACTATTAATTTATTTTGACATAGTTTGAAAAAGTTTAATTAGCGCTTTTTGATAAAAATTTTGATTTGTTTTTAAATAATTGCAATGTAAGTATTAAATTGCAAAATTATTTTATACTTCCTTTTAAATTAAAGAATTAATAGTTACACTATGGAATATTTAAATACGTTAATAACCGCAACAGGATCTTATATTCCTGAACAAAGAATTGAAAATCAGGAATACTTTAAAAGTACTTTTTTTGAAAAGGATCAAACCTTGATTAAAGGGAATGGCGAAGATATTGTTCGTAAATTTCGCGATATAACAGGAATATTAGAACGGCGATGGGTAACAAAAGATCAAACTACATCAGAAATTGCTACATTTGCGGCTGAACGGGCAATAA
>CAZWPU010000190.1:0-3505 GCA_964635605.1 uncultured Bacteroidales bacterium
CAGAAGAATAAGTTGAGTGTTAAGTTTGTCGATGAAGAAATCGAGAGTACAGAAACTACGATACAGTTTTTTACATCAACGATTAAAGTTGATGATGAAATTTTGGGCACCGGTAAAGGAACTTCAAAAAAAGAAGCGCAACAAAACGCTTCACAAATGGCATTAAACAAAATAATCAGTATCTCGCAATAAGTAGTAAAAATAATTTTATTCTATTTTATTCTTCAAAATAATTTCTATATTCGTTTATAATTATTTTTTATGACCTTAAGAAAGAAAGTACATAAATTATCGTTTGATTACGATAACGAATTTTATTTGATCGGAATTGCTTCACATGAAAACGATTATAGAATAAGTTGGGCCTTAAATAAATTATTGGATTGGAATTTAGCTAAAACGGATGATTTTAAAATTAATCATCCAAAATTTAAAGTTGAAGTAAACTATTCGATGTATCATTTTGCAGATGATTATGGGGTAAGTTATCATCTTATTTCCAATAAATCTGAAAAAGGATTTCTTTTACCTGATTTTAAGAATATCGATTATATTTTAAAGGTTTCTGGTGAAGATAATTTTAATAATATCAACAATCTTATACATAATATTAAAAAGATCAATATTGTAATTACTGCATTTTCTATAGAGAATCTTAATAGTAAGTATTTTAATATGTTTACCTTTTAAAATAAGAAAAGAGAGAATGATTTCTCTCTTTCCTAACCCTAAAATTTAATCTACGATTAAAATTTTGTATTTCTGCTGTTTGTTATCAATAACAAAAGTAAAGCAAACAATGGTTAAGTTATTTAAACCTATGTTAAATAATGTTAAATAATTCATTTCTAATACATCAAGCACTTATATTTGTATTGTTATGCAAAAAAGAACTCTTTGGATTATTACGGTAGTATTATCAATTACGCTTATAGGTTTAATATTTGTTCAGGTGTACTGGATCAAAAATGCGATTGAAATTAAGCATGAGCAATTTAAGCAGCTGGTAAGTAATGGGTTAGATAATATTGTGAAAGAGATTGAAAACCGCGAAATGGTTTATAAAGTTGTAAATGAAATTGAACCTTATCAGGATATCTCTATATCGGGGAGCCCTTCGGTAAACTATCGGTTAAATGAGATTAATCAACGTGCATTTAGTTTGTCAACAACCGATAAAGAAAAAGAAATTTTTATTTTTCGAAATACCGATTCGTTAAGTATTAACAAACAACTTCAGGCTTTAAGTTCACAAAATATGCAGTTTAATAATATTACCAATATGCAATTTGGTGATCTGAAGAAAAAACAATCGTTAGGGAAGTTGCAAATAACCTCAGATTTTAGTGAAAAATTAGATAACAGAACCGTTTTTGTTGAAAATATTGTAAATAAATTAATCCAGATTGATGTTGATTTAAAAGATCGTATTGATAAGAAAACTATTGAGGAGATTATTCATAAAACTTTTAATAACCTTGGTATTGATATAAATGTTGAGTATGCCGTTACTCGCAATAATGAAGAAATAGTATACCAATCGGATCAATATAATGTGAATGTTGAAGTGGAAAAATTTTCCAGCCGGCTTTTTCCAAACGATGTATTTGCAAAAAATAATTTTCTCAATATCTATTTCCCAGACGAAAGAACTTTTATTTTTAAATCTACTGGATTTATGGCTTTTTCTTCTATTTTTCTAACCCTGGTAATTATTTTAGGTTTTTCGTTGTCGATACATATTATGTTTAAACAAAAAAGACTATCTCAAATAAAAAATGATTTTGTGAATAATATGACCCATGAATTAAAAACTCCGATATCTACCATTTCGCTTGCTTCACAAATGTTAAAAGATAAAAGCATCCCGATCGAAACAAAAAATATGGATTATATTTCTGGTATAATCGATGATGAAAGTAAACGCTTGAGTTATCAGGTTGAAAAAGTGCTTAAAACGGCATTATTTGATCAAGGACAAATCAAACTTAAACGCAAAAAACTGAATTTGCATCATATTATTGAAAATGTAGTAAATAACTTTGAGATTCAGGTAAAAAACCGCAATGGGCAAATTATTCAAAATCTAAAAGCGAATAATTCTATTTTTTGGGTCGATGAAGTACACTTTACAAATATTATTTTTAACTTGCTCGATAATGCAGTAAAATATAGTGATGGTACTCCTGAAATCACGATTTCTACTACGAATAATAAAGAAGGAATCAATATTTTTATTGCAGATAATGGAATTGGAATAAGGAAACAAGATCAGAAAAAAGTTTTTGATCAGTTTTATAGGGTTTCAACAGGGAATGTACATGATGTAAAAGGATTTGGGTTAGGATTGAGTTATGTAAAAAAAATTGTAGAAGAACATGACGGTTTTATTGAACTGGAATCTGAATTGAAAAAAGGGACAAAGTTTAAAATATTTATTCCAAATAATCATATAAACAATGGATGATAACAATGTTAAAATTTTATTAGCCGAAGATGACGAGAATCTTGGCGCTTTATTAAAAGAATATTTAATTGCTAAAGGATTTAAGACTGATCTTTATATTAATGGAGAATTGGCTCTTGAAGGGTTTAAAAAGCATGGTTATAATTTATGTATTTTAGATATTATGATGCCTAAAATGGACGGTTTTACATTGGCCAGAGAGATAAGAAAAATTAATTCGGCCATTCCGTTTATTTTTCTAACGGCAAAATCCCTGAAGGAAGATGTTATTGAAGGATTTTCTTTAGGCGCTGATGATTATATGACCAAACCTTTTAGTATGGAAGAGTTGCTTTTTAGAATTAAAGCAATTTTACGGCGTACAAAATTTAACAATGTTTCTGAGCAAAATGAAAAATATTCTATTGGCAAATATGTTTTCGATTCGCAAAAACAAATTCTTCAATTTGGGGAAAAAACACAAAAATTAACCACAAAAGAATCGGAGTTGCTTAAATTACTTTGTAATAATATGAATAATGTGTTAGAGCGTAATTTTGCCCTAAAAACCATTTGGCAGGAAGATAGTTATTTTAATGCACGAAGCATGGATGTTTATATTACCAAGCTTAGAAAATATTTAAAAGACGACCCATCTATTCAAATTCTTAATATTCATGGCAAAGGATATAAGTTAATTGTATAATTTTTTCAATTATGATTAATCAGCAAAAAAAAGAAATCAGGAAGTATATTAAACAATTAAAAAAAGAGTATACCCTTGAAGAGAAAAAAGCGAAATCAAAAATAATTTTTGATCAGGTTGAGCAATGGGCTGAATTTCAAAAGTCCGACACCTTAATGGCTTATTGGTCGATGGATGATGAAGTTTATACCCATGATTTTGTTTTAAAGTGGTTTCAAACCAAAACAATTATTTTACCATCGGTAAAAGGAGATGAATTAGAACTTCGGGTATTTAAAGGTATGGATGATATGACGGAGGGAGCTGCTTTTGGCATTAAAGAACCCAAAGAATTATATAAAAAAGAACTTGAT
>CAZWPU010000191.1:0-3485 GCA_964635605.1 uncultured Bacteroidales bacterium
CCAAATCCTGGAGCTACTACTACTCCATCTAATCCTTGCAGTTTCTCTTTAACATTCTCATCGTTTAACTTCTCAGAATGAATGCATTTAATGTTCACTTTACATTCGTTAACAGCACCTGCATGTATAAAAGATTCCATAATTGATTTATAAGAATCTTGCAATTCAATATATTTACCAACCAGTCCGACATCAATCTCTTTTTTTGGCTTCTTTAATTTATTTACAAACTGAGTCCATTTTTCCAGTTTAGGTTCTTCGTTAGGAGATAGGTTCAATTTTTTAAGTACTGAGATATCCAGCTTCTCTTCCTTCATCAATAAAGGAACCTCATAGATAGTAGACACATCGAGAGATTGAATTACGGATTCAATATCCACATTACAAAATAGCGCTACTTTCTTTTTAATATCAGTAGTTAGCGGATGTTCGGTTCTTAACACCAAAACATCAGGTTGAATACCATTTTCCAACATTACCTTTACCGAATGCTGCGTTGGTTTTGTTTTTAATTCTCCGGCAGCAGATAAATAAGGAACCAGGGTTAAATGAATAAACACACTGTTTTGTGGCCCTAAATCCCATTTTAACTGACGAACCGCTTCAATATAAGGTAATGATTCAATATCACCAACCGTTCCTCCAATTTCAGTAATTACAACATCATAGTTGTATTTTTTTCCAAGCAGCTTTATATTATATTTAATTTCATCGGTAATATGAGGAATTACCTGAACCGTTTTTCCCAAATAATCACCTTTTCTCTCTTTGTTAATCACGGTTTGGTAAATCCGTCCGGTTGTTACATTATTTGCTTGTGTAGTATGGAGGTTAATAAACCGCTCGTAGTGTCCCAAATCTAAGTCAGTTTCAGCACCATCTTCTGTAACATAACATTCGCCATGCTCATAAGGATTTAAGGTTCCAGGATCAACATTAATGTAGGGATCTAATTTTTGAATCGTTACAGAATAACCTCTGGCTTGCAGTAATTTAGCCAGCGAAGCAGAAATAATTCCTTTACCCAAAGAAGAAGTAACTCCTCCTGTAACAAATATGTATTTTGTTGTTGACAAAACGTAAAAATTTAAATAATTATACTATAATCTATGATTCGGCATTATCAATCATTCGGATTTTTTCTCCAAGAATTTCTATCTCTTCTTTAGCACTAGTAATTTTTTCTTTATAATCACTTATCATTTCTTTGGCCTCAGGAGAATCAGCATTAAAAAATCCAATATTGTTTTCCCAAAGCGTTATATTATTTTCAAGTTTCTTCACTTTATTGAAGAATTTATCTCGCTCATGCCTCATTTTATTCGAAGCTTTAGGTTTATGCTGAATATTATTGAGCTTTGTTTTAAACTTTAACAGTTTCTTTTCCGAATCATCAATCTTAAGTTTATCAAATTGTTTATTGATAGCTTCACGGAAATCATTCTGTACCTTATCTTTCATTTTAAATGGAACAAAACCAATATCGGCCCATTCTTCCTGAAAGTTTCTTAATGCTTCATAATTATCATCAACGTTATCAGAAAATTCATAATTAATAACCTTTTCAATAAGAGCTTGCTTTAATTTTAAATTTTTTTCATACTCCTGCTCAATATTGGCGTAGTATTCCGATTTTCGATTAAAAAAATGATCGCATGCAGCTCTAAATCTTTTCCATACCTTATCCGATAGTTTTCTAGGTACAGGCCCGGCCTCTTTCCATTCTTTTTGCAAATTAATTAATGCGGAGGTGGTTTTTTTCCAATCAGTACTATCTTGCAATGCCTCGGCTTTTTCGCACAACACATTTTTCTTTTCCAGATTGGCTTCTTGTAATTCTTTATTCAGGGCATAAAACTCACGTTTTTTACCAAAAAATGTGTCACAAGCATTCCTAAATCGAGCGTATATTTTATTATTCTCTTTTTTAGGAGCAAAACCAATGGTACGCCAAACTTTTTGTAGGTCAATAATAGCCTTCGTTTGATCGGCCCACTCTTTATGGATTTTTAATTCTTTATTAATAATTTCTTCTGCTTGCTCACATAATTTTTCTTTTTTCGCAAGATTCTCTTTTTGTTCCTCTTTAAGATTTTTAAAATAATCCTGATGATTTTTATTAATAATACGTGTTGCTTCTTTAAAACGCTCCCAAATAGGCTCTTTATGCTCATTTGGCACCGGCCCAATTTCTCTCCATTGATTATGTAACTTTTGAAGAGCTTTAAAAGCACTAACAACCGAGGGCTCGTCGATTAATTTTTCCGCTTTTTCGCACAATTCGGTCTTTGCTTCTAAATTTTTCTTCAGGTCCAAATCGCGAAGCTCCTTGTTAATTTTTATATAATCGTAAAAATTACTTACATGATGATGGTAAGTATTCCATAAATCTTTTAATTTTTGCTGTGGAACAGGCCCAATTTCTTTCCATCGATTTTGCAGCTCTCTAAAATCTTTAAAGGTCTCGCCTATCGATTCCTTTTTATTAATTAACTCTTTAAGTTCTTCAATAATCTGATATTTCGTTTCAAGATTTGTTTCTTTTTCTTTTTCTAAATCCCGGTTATATTCTGCTTTTAACTTACGATAACGTTTAAATAAATCTTTTAATTCTGTTTCTATAGGATCTTCTGGCAAAGTAAATTCTTCAATATCCCCTCCATCCTTTATAAATGCTTTACGTAATTTTTCGTTTATTGCTTTTTGTTTTTTATAAAAACTGGCTTTTATAGCTTCAACTTCTTTCCGTATATTATTAATGGGTTTTGTATCGATAATATTCTTTAACTCCTCAACCAGTTTTTCGCGGCTTAATTTATTGTAGTCAATCTCCTCTTTTCTCTTTTCTTTCTTTTCTTCGGCCTCTGTTTCAGATGCATTATCGTGCTTTTCTTTATCTGCTTTCTGTTTTTCATCCTCTTCCGTTACTTCTTCTTTATCTGTTTTTTCAGATAATTGCTCATCCTGCATATCATCATCTGCTTTTGTTTCAGAATCAGTCTCTGCTTTTTGTTTCTCAACCTCATTCTTTTCAGGCTTTTCAGAAGATTCTTCATCCCTTATTTGAGATTTATTATCCTCCTTTTCAACCTGATTTTCTGCAGAATTTTCTGATTGCTCTTGATTAACCTTCTGATTTAATTCTGAATCATTGTTTATTTGCTGTTCATTTTGAACAGAGTCAGAGTTTTTTTGGTCTTTAGCATCCATAATATAAGCCTTCTTTTAAATTTATAGGTAAAAGAAAAAATCTTTTAATTTTACAGGTTACGAAAATAAATATTTACCGACTAATACTCAAAGAAAAATCGGATAAAATCGTTTAATCCGGTAAATATACAATTTATTCGGGAATTGAAAGAATGAAAACTGCCGGTAGATAATTACCGGCAGTAAAGATAAAATCCTAACCTAAACTTTTTATCGCCTAAAATTTAACACCGGCGGTTAAAATAAAATTATTGAAACTATTATCTATTTGGGCT
>CAZWPU010000192.1:0-3481 GCA_964635605.1 uncultured Bacteroidales bacterium
CACATAGCCATAATAAGCTTTGTACCTGGCATAGAGCTGCTCCTCGTGCCGTTCGGTGGCAATAAACTCCTCTGCGGTTTTATTCCCCTTGTATTTTTCCAGGAATTTTTCCCGGGCTTTTTCCTGAGGAGCATAAAAATGGTCGGTCCAGCAGTTTTCGGGCAATATAAAGCTGGCCACAGGAATATATCCTGCCTCCTGCATCTGCATCACCTTCCGTGGAATGGTGTCTATTTCGGGATATGCATCTTCCCAGAACTGCTGAATCACCTGAGGACGCTCATCGGTAAACCACGAAACCTCGGTTACTGCAAGGCAGCCCTCTTTTTTCAGGAATTTTTTCCACTCCCGGAGGCCTTCTTTAAACCCGATATTATAGATGGCTCCTTCGGACCAGATCAAATCCAGCGATTCTTTATAGAAAGGAAGATCATCCATGGAAGCAACCACTCCTTTTACCCGGTTTTGTAACGAAAGCTTTTGAGCCCGGGCATTGAACAAATCAATAAATTCAGGAAACAGGTCAATCCCGATGATCTGGCCGGGCGCATGCTGCGCCAGTATCATGGTTTGTCCGCCGGTACCACAACCTATATCGGCAATATGCGATTGTTCGGTTAAGTTATCGATAAAACTCAGGGCTTTTATAGTAACCTCAGGGCTTCCCGGGCCCTGGCGGTCCAGGTTGGAAAAATATTCGCAGATTAAAGAAAAGTCAAATTCATGTATGGATTTATTTTTTTTACTCATGATTTTACATTTTTATCGGGACAATGACCTTAATGCAGGCCGTCTGTACCCACTGTTGATAAATAATTACTACATAGAAAACCATTCGGGCAAGGAATTGCCGGAATGAAAGAATACCTAACCTTTAATTATTAAAGTACAGGTTAGGCTATTTAACCAGATCCATACTAATTGATAACATATTATTTTATTGGTTAATCAAAGATATCCATTTTTCATAAAAAAATCACTGGTGTCCGATAATAAAACTTTGGCTTAAAAAAATGATATAGAAAAAAGAACTACTACTAATCTTAAAAAGTAAAACTGACAGGGAACCGCAAAATTTACTACGATTAAAAGGACATTTTGACACGTTAAAAGCCTAAATAGCAAATGGTTCGGTATTTGTAACTAACTAATCAGAAAATTATTTAATTTTATATTAGCAAATAGATTTGGTGTATGAGAAAAAAGATTTTCACATATACTAAATTCTTCATTTTTTTAACAGGAGTACTATTTTACTCCTGTAACAGTTGGCGTACATTAACTAACAAAAAACCGAAAGTAATTCAGTTAGGGCCCGAAGATTGCCCATGGAACGAAACCTGTATCATAAAAAATGTTCCCAAAAGAAAAACGTATGGTTCTGAGTATGCCAAAAAGCAAAACAAATTAAGAAAAAAAAATTCAATTTTTTAAAGAGAGAACAGAACATGGATTATAAAGATTATTATAAAATATTAGGGGTTTCAAAAAATGCTTCTACCGACGAAATAAAGAAGGCTTACCGTAAGCTGGCAGTAAAATATCATCCGGATAAAAATCCGGAAAATAAAGAAGCCGAAACCCGCTTTAAGGAAATAAGCGAGGCATATGAAGTTTTACGTGATCCCGAGAAACGTAAGAAATACGATCAGCTGGGTTCCAACTGGAACCAATTCCAGGGTGCTGATGCCGGAGGTTTTGATTTTTCACAATTTGGCGGAGGCCGTAAAGGGAGAAGCAGATCCTATTTCAGCGGCAATATGGACGATTTATTTGGCGATTCTGACAGTGGCTTTTCCGATTTCTTCAATGCTTTCTTTGGAGGATTTGGCGGTTCATCAGAAGGTTTTCGTCAACAGGCACAACAGGTAAAAGGGAAAGATTTACGCAGCGAACTTACCATCAGCTTATCGGAAGCTTATCATGGTACTTCGAGATTATTAAATGTGAACGGCCAAAAACTAAGAATTAACATTAAGCCGGGAGCTTTTAATGGACAGGAACTGCGTTTAAAAGGCAAAGGGGGAAAAGGCCTCAATGGCGGACCCGATGGCGACATTTATCTAACCATAAAAGTAATACCGGAAAAAAATTATACGGTTAATGGAAATAATCTAATTTTAAAAACGGTTATTGATCTTTATACGGCGGTATTAGGCGGAAAAATAAATATCAATACCTTAAGTGGGAAACTTAACATCAACATACCCAAAGGAACTCAGAACGGAACAAAGCTTAGAATAAAAGGTAAAGGAATGCCTGTATATGGTAAATCCGGAACATTTGGGGATTTACTTTTGCAATTAAATATCTTAATTCCCACGAATTTATCAAAAAAAGAAAAAGAGCTCTTACGTCAATTAATGCAAATGAATGAAAATAAATAATATCTGCATAATTTTTCAAACATATAAAGCAAGAGTATATGATTGTAGAATATTATACATATCATCGCTTAAATCCTGTAATTGAATCATTTATCGAACGAATAAATGAACTAAAATACAGGTATTATGCCAGCGATTTACTAAACAGGCTGATGCAAACGGAAGATTTTGATTTTCATATTCGCAGAGCCATCGCCATATTAAAACTTACAGGAACTCCGGTGCAAAACCATATTACCTGTATTTACCGATCAGATGAGGGAGGTATTCAAAGAGACTGGAAATTATCTGAATTAGCTTGCAACCTGATGATTATAAGCATACCTTCCGATGATGAAGAAATACAAAATCTGCAACGGGCATTATTAGATTATTTGGAGATTTAACAAGTTTCTGTTAAGGGATAAAAAAAAAGCTGGCGCGGACATGTTGTCCTCGCCAGCAATATAAAGGATAATCTAAATAAATTTATTCAGCACTGGTTCGATTTTTCATCTCTTCAGGCATCCATGATTCAACGAGTGCTTTATTTTCCTGATACCATTTTTGTGCAGCTTCCAGAGAATCGTCTGCTTTATCAATCGCATCCATCAAATCATATAATTTCATTTCATCCAGGTTAAAGTTGGTAAAGAACTCACCCAACACCGGATTTTCTTCTTTAAATCCCGGACGAGTAACAATAGCACATACATCAGTCGGATAAACACCTTTTGGGTCTTCCAGATATTTCAAATCATACTCAGCCCACATAAAATGAGGTTTCCATCCGGTAATAATGATGGGTTCATTTTTATCGTAAGCCCGCTTAAGCGAAGCCATCATTGCAGGTCCACTGGATGTAATATGCTCGTATTCAAGGCTATATTCTTCTACAGCCTTTTCTGTATTTCGATGAATGCCGGCTCCACTTCCAATACCAATAATTTCACCGTCAAATAGTTCTACATGGTCATTAAGTTCGGTTATAGAATTGACATCCACATATTGTGGCACAACCATTCCGGTAGTACCTCCGCTAAACGACTCACCTATTTTTTCTAATTTATCCCCAAATTTTTCCCAATAATCGGCATGGGTATGAGGTAACCAGG
>CAZWPU010000193.1:0-3472 GCA_964635605.1 uncultured Bacteroidales bacterium
AATCATAAAGAACATATTATTAGCATAGCAAAACCAAAAGATTTTATCGGACTATTAAGCATTTTTTCTAACAAAGAGCACAATTATTCAGTGGGAGCCATTGAAGATTCTATTATTTGTTTTGTCGATTTGGATTTATTGAAGAAATTTATAAAAACCAATGGCGACTTTGCCCTTGATTTCTTTGAAAAAATAAGCTCATTATCAGATTCAATTATCAAAACAAGGGTTGATATTAATACCCGTCAGTTAAGAGGCAGAATTGCTTATATACTTCTGTTTTTTGCACAAAATATATATAACGCGAAGAAATTTAACCTCCCCATTAGTCGCAAAGAAATTGCTGATTTAATCGATATGAGTACAGAAAATATAATAAGAGTTTTATCAGAATTTAGAAAAGATGGCCTAATTCAGATTGAAGGAAAAAATATTGAAATTAATAATATTGAACGGCTTCAAAAAATTTACGACCTGGGATAACGCTATTTTTCTAAGTCTCTAATTTTTCGTGATAGCTTAGAAGCAAAAATAAAGTTATTCAACTCTTCATTTTCGGTATTAAAAATCTCATCGCGCGTTCCTTCCCACCATTTTTCTCCGTTATGAATAAACATAACTTTGTCGCCAATTTCCATTACAGAATTCATGTCATGTGTATTTACGACAGTTGTCATATCATATTCGACCGTGATTTCTTTAATGAGATTGTCAATAAGAATGGCAGTTTTGGGGTCTAATCCGGAGTTAGGTTCATCACAAAATAAATATTTGGGATTTAAAGCAATAGCTCGTGCAATCGCCACTCTTTTTTTCATTCCTCCACTAATTTCGTCGGGATATAAGTGATTTGCATTCACAATATTAACCCTTTTTAGACATTCATTTGCCCGATCTCTTTTTTCATCAAAATTCATATTGGTAAACATATCCAATGGAAACATTACATTTTCTTCCACTGTATTAGAATCAAATAAAGCTCCCCCTTGAAATAGCATTCCCATCTTTTGCCTCATCTGTTTTTTGTCTTCAAAATCCAATGTATTAAATACGATGTCATCGTATAGGATATTACCTTTATCAATATCATGAAGCCCTACAATTGATTTCAGTAATACTGTTTTCCCCGAACCACTTTGTCCAATAATTAAATTTGTTTTCCCTTTCTCAAAAACAATATTAATATCTTTAATTACCTCGATACCATCGAAAGATTTTGAAATATTTTGTATCTCGATCATGATAACAATAATTGGGTTAGAATTACATTAAACAGTAAAATAAAAATACTACTATGAACTACAGCCTTGGTACTGGACCGTCCAACATCCAGAGCTCCACCGTAAGAATAATATCCATGATAAGATGAAATCGTCGTTATTAAAAAAACAAAAATTACAATTTTAATTAGCGAATAAGTTATATAATATGGAATAAAAGCATATTGAATACCATAAATATATTGCTGCGAAGTCATAACTCCTGTACTAATACCGGCAATCCAACCTCCAAATAAGCCAATAACCATACTCATAAGTGTTAAAAATGGTGCGAATAGAACAGCAGCCGTGATTTTAGGCAAAATAAGATAATTGGCAGAATTAACACCCATGATTTCGAGTGCATCAATTTGTTCGGTAACTCTCATAGAACCGATTTCGGATGAAATATTTGAGCCAATTTTCCCAGCTAGAATTAAGGCCACAATAGTCGATGAAAATTCTAAAAGTAATGTATCACGTGCCGTAAGTCCAATAAGATAAGCCGGATAAATCGGGCTTTCGGTATTATAGGCCGTCTGTATGGTTATCACTGCCCCCATAAAAACAGATATAATAGCAACAATACTTATAGAATTAATGCCCAGTTTATCAATTTCATTAATGGTTTCTTTATAAAATATTTTAAATTTTTCGGGCTTAGTAAAAACTTTTTTTAATAATAAAAAATACCGCCCAATATGGAAAAATAAATTCATTGTTGTATTGTTTTCAATTCTTACAAATATACAATTCTTTAACCGTAAAATTTAAAGGATTAAAAACATTTAAATTGAATATTCGTTGATTTTATAACTATTATTACTATGGTTTTTATAAATTAGTAAATTAAAAAAAATATAACAAGCTATGAATAAAAATAATTATTGTGTTATTATGGCTGGCGGTGTTGGAAGCCGATTCTGGCCTTTAAGCAAACAAAAAAAACCAAAACAATTCTTAGATATTTTAGGAACCGGACGAACACTGCTTCAGATGACCTTTGATCGGTTCAAACAAGTCTGTCCAACAGAAAACATCTATATCGTAACCAGTTTAAATTACAACGAAATAGTAAAAGAGCAGTTGCCGGAATTAAAACAATCTCAGATTTTACTGGAGCCTGTAAGAAGAAATACCGCACCTTGTATAGCCTATGCCAATTATAAAATCTTAAAACATAACCCAGAGGCGAATATTGTAACATCTCCATCAGACCACTTAATTATAAAAGAAAAAGAATTTATAAAGGTTATTAACGAGGGGCTTGAGTTTGTATCCAAAAAGGATGCCCTTTTAACATTAGGAATAAAACCCAGCAGACCTGAAACCGGTTATGGTTATATTCAGGTTGTAGATAATAAACCGATAAATGGGAATCAACAAATTTCTAAGGTTAAAACATTTACAGAAAAACCCAATAAAGAGTTAGCCCAAATATTTTATGAAAGTGGTGAGTTCTTTTGGAATGCCGGAATATTTATTTGGTCGTTAAAATCAATCAGGCAAGCATTCGAAACTTTTCTTCCAGAGGTTAATGCTTTATTCGAAGAAGGAATTCCGGTTTATGACACCGATAAAGAAAATGAATTTATTTCAAAAACATATTCTGAGTGTAATAATATCTCTATTGATTATGGGATAATGGAAAACGCCGAAAATGTTTTTGTTTATTGTAGTGATTTTGGATGGGCTGATTTAGGTACCTGGGGTTCACTTCACGAAAATTTAGATAAAGACAAAAACAACAATTCTATTAAGGGTAACAATGTTTTTACATATAATCTTAACAATTGTATTGTAAAAATGCCTGAAGAAAAGCTGGTTGTTTTGCAAGGTTTGCAAGATTATATTGTCGTGGAATCTGACAATATTTTACTGGTTTGTAAAAAGGACGATGAACAAGAAATAAAACAGTATGTAAACGATATAAAATTAAAACTGGGAGATCAATATTTATAACATTCCTTAGAAAGTGGTCAGTCTATAAAAACAAAAAAAGAGGTGTTTAAACACCTCTTTTTTATTGAATTCTATCTTATATCTTTAAGATTAATATTCCCATAAGTCGTGCTCTATTTCAAATAAATCTTGTTTAATCTTTTCAGCTTCTAAAAGATTATTTACACCTTGCATGTAGGTACTAATTGGCCTGTTGTCATAAACATTTGATTCAGCAATGATATAGCTGTTAAAACGTCGTTGAAAAAACA
>CAZWPU010000194.1:0-3470 GCA_964635605.1 uncultured Bacteroidales bacterium
AGGCGCCAACACCGGTAAGTGCATACCTCCATTCGGCTACCATGGTGAATGCCGGGATTTACCTTTTATTAAGAATGCATCCGGTGCTTAGTGGTACCATTTTATGGAAGTACTCGTTAATATTGGCTGGTGTTATCACCATGTTTTTGGGTGCCTGGTTCTCCATGGGACAAAAAGATTTAAAAAGGATTTTGGCATTTACAACTATAAGTGCCTTAGGAACTATGGTTTTACTTATTGGCATTGGTACACCTCTATCTATGGAAGCTACCCTGGTCTTTTTTATTGTGCATGGTTTGTATAAAGGCGGATTGTTTATGGTAGCCGGAATTATTGATAAAAGTACCGGTACTCGTGATATTACGGTATTATCGAAAATGTGGAAACCGCTACCGGCAACAACGATATTTGGGGTGCTTGCTTTAATATCCATGGCCGGATTGCCTCCAATGCTTGGTTTTGTTGGAAAAGAGCTTGTTTATGTGGCCAAAATTCAATTGCCCGGATTATCATGGATTATCCTGCCTCTGGGAGTTGGGGCTAACATTATGATGGTTGCTATCTCGCTAACGGTTTTTGTCGAAGTGTTTTATACCAAATCTAAAAAACCGGAAATTCCAATACTCTCCACGGAAAATAAATTCCCCTGGTATTTTATCCTTGGCCCGGGTGTTTTAGCATTGGCCGGATTGTTACTTGGATTATTTCCTGCGGGACTTAACCAGGTTATTGCTAATGCACTTTTTGTAACAAAAAACCAGGTAGTAGATGTTCATCTTTTATTGTGGCATGGGTTTAACGAAGTTTTACTTCTAAGTATTTTTGCCATTTTCTTAGGAGTAATTGTCTTCGTATTCCGCAAACCAGTAACTAAATTTATCAGGCTAACCATTAAGTGGTTTGATATATACCATCTGCCTACCATTTTCATGAATGTAATGAATCAATACTTAAAAATTGCCGATAAAAATACCCAACGCATTCAGCATGGTTACCATCGTTATTATTTGATGACCTTTTTTGTTGTTACTCTTGCAATAACTGCTTTTCAGATTAACTGGGATTTTACAGAATTGGTACCTTTGGGAGGATTCTCAACCATACGATTAAATATTGTTATTTTGCTTATGATTTCTTCATTAGCCGTTCTTTTTGCTGTATTTTCTATGTCGAGGCTTTCAGCAATTTTAGCCATGGGTGTTGTAGGTTATGGCGTTGGATTATTGTATCTTTTATATGGAGCTATTGATTTGGCCATAACCCAGTTTTTAGCCGAAACAGTCATCATGGTTCTTTTTGTTATGGTAATTTATTACCTGCCTAAATTTGCCAAGTTGTCCAATAAAAAATCACGTATCAGAGATATTATTATCTCTTTGGCAGTAGGAGCCGGAGTAACCATCGTTGTTTTACATAGCAGAGCTTTAAATCAGTATGAACCAATTTCACACTTCTTTACAGAAAACAGTTTATCAAAAGCTCACGGGCGAAATATTGTAAATGTTATTCTGGTTGATTTCAGAGCGCTCGACACATTAGGGGAGATTACAGTTTTAACCCTTGCAGCAATTGGTGTTTATAGCTTATTTCGTTTTACGGTTAAAAAAAAGAAAATAAATGAATAACAACAGCTTAAGAAATATTATCCTGGAGAATATCGTAACGCTTTTTATGAAAGTGATGGTTATTTATTCCTTTTATCTTTTGCTGCGTGGGCATAATAACCCGGGAGGAGGATTTATTGCTGGCATCATTTCCAGCACTGGTTTTATATTCTTTGCTATCATTCATGGAACAAAAGCCTTACAAAACATCATAAAATTTCAACCACAACTATTTATAGCTACTGGATTATCATTCGTTTTTATTGCGGCTTTTTTGCCGGTTATAACTTCAAAAGAAATATTAACCGGATTATGGATTCATACAAAAATTCCTGTATGGGGAGAATTACATTTAGGTACTCCCCTAATTTTTGATACCGGAATTTTTCTAGTTGTTATTGGTGTTATTTTAACAATCGTAATTAGTATCATGGAGGTTTTAAAATGGAATTAATATTAGCAATCTTTATTGGATTATTATATGCCTGTGGTGTTTACCTGGTTTTAAGGCGCAGTATTGTTAAAGTTATTTTGGGCATTTTTGTGCTATCAAACGCTACAAATCTTATTATTTTTTTAGCCGGAGGTATTAAGCGAAGTGGTGCAGCATTTATAGCCGAAGGAGCCCAAAAAATAGATCCGGCAACCATTAGCGACCCACTACCGCAAGCGTTGATACTTACGGCAATAGTGATCAGTTTAGGTATTGCTTCATATATTCTTGCCTTAAAATACAAATACTTTGAAGTAACCGGAACACACGACTTAGATCAACTTAGTAAAACCGATCAAAAATGAGCTTACTCCCTTTGAGCATATTAACACCTTTTACATTTATCATACTGACACTATTTATTAAAAATGTCAGAACTAAAAATTTTTTGTCGGTTACTCTTGCCATTATTAATTTAGGGATTGCTATTTATATTTTATCTGCAGTTGATAATTCCGAAATGTTAAAAACCCAAATGGGTTCTTGGCCAGCACCTTACGGGATTACTCTCGTTGCCGATCGTTTTAGCGCTTTTATGTTGCTTATTTCAGCCATTGTGTTTTTGGCCGTCACTATATATTCTATTCAATCCATTGATTACGCTCGATTAAAAAACAACTATTTTATTTTTACTTACGGGATATTAATGGGAGTTAATGGTAGTTTCCTCGCCGGTGATATTTTTAACCTTTACGTTTGGTTTGAGGTTATGCTCATGGGATCATTTATCCTTATCAGCTTTGGTAGCGAAAAAATCCAACTAGAAGGAGCGATTAAATATCTTATTCTCAACCTAATTTCATCATTCTTTTTTGTAGCAGGAATAGGGATTTTATATGGCAAAATGGGAAGTTTAAATATGGCAGACCTGGCCTACAAATTTTCGCTTACCGGTGACTTCCCCAGTCTTTTTGAACCTTCTCTTATATTATTATTGGTAGGTTTTGCGATCAAAGGAGCATTATTCCCATTTTTTTTCTGGCTGCCGGCATCCTATCACACCCCTCCGCCTGCTGTTTCAGCACTTTTTGCAGGCCTGCTTACAAAAGTGGGAATATATTCACTTATACGTATTTATACTTTGTTCTTACACTATTACGATTATTTCTGGAATCCCATTATTTTATGGATGGGCATCTTATCTATGGTAATTGGCGTAATTACAGCCACTTCACAGTTTGATTTCAGAAAAATATTATCCTTTCATATTATCAGTCAGATGGGATACGTTATTATTGGACTTGCATTTTTTACTATCTCCGGCCTTGCTGCAGCTATATTCTTTCTGGGTCATAATATGATTTCCAAAACAAACACCTTTCTTGTAGCCGGATGGGTACACCGGGAAAAAGGGACATTAAATTTAAAAAATT
>CAZWPU010000195.1:0-3467 GCA_964635605.1 uncultured Bacteroidales bacterium
AGCAATCCAATAAATGTTATTAATCCGTTGAGCATTAATAACTCAAACCCAAACTTATACCCATTGAACCAAGCTTGTGAGTTAAAGTCAATGACCATACAAATAACCGGGGATAGTACAGCAACGAAAGGAATAAACTTATCTTTTACAGAAATCCGTGTAAACAGGCCAAAACTGTATAAGCCAAGCAATGGGCCATAAGTATATCCTGCCACACTAAATACAGCACTAATAACGCTTTCGTTATTGATGGCGTTAAAAATAAGTATAACTATAACTAAAGCGGCAGAAACCCCCACATGTACTTTTTTACGGATATTTTTTAATTTCTTTTCAGAAACATTTTTTGGGTTTAAGATATCCACGGTAAACGATGTGGTTAATGCCGTTAACGCCGAGTCGGCACTACTGTATGCCGCAGCAACGAGTCCAATTATAAAAAATACCGATACTACAGGATGCAGGTATCCTTGTGTGGCAATTATCGGAAACAAATCATCCGTACGTTCAGGAATACCAATCCCCGTTTTTTGAGCAAATACAACCAGCAAAATACCCAGCGACATAAACAGTAAATTAACAGGAATAAGCGAAATACTTAGCCAGTAAACATTTTTCTTGGCCTCTTTAATATTTCGGCAGCTTAAATTTTTCTGCATCATATCCTGGTCTAATCCGGTCATTACAATAGCAATAAACGCACCGGAAAAAAACTGTTTAAAAAAATAGTAGGGGCCATTAAAATCTTCAAAATAAAATATCCGTGAATGTTTACTATCAACTATCGTATTTATTACTCCCGAAAAATTGAGGTTCAAATGTTTACTAATGAGAACAATAGTTACCCCAACAGCGGTAAGCATAAAAAGCGTTTGTAAGCTGTCGGTCCAAATAATGGTTTTTATTCCTCCTTTAAAGGTATATAGCCATATTAAAACAATGGTTATGATTACCGTTATCTCAAAGGGAATATTTAATTGATTAAAAACGGCAATTTGTAACACATTTGCAACAAGAAACAACCTGAAAGAGGCACCAATAACACGCGATAACAGGAAAAAAGAGGCTCCGGTTTTGTAAGCAAAAAATCCAAATCGCTTATCAAGATAAGTATAAATAGAGGTTAAATTTAACCGATAATATAAGGGAATTAATACTTGGGCAATAACAGCATATCCTAAGAGATATCCCAGTACCAGTTGCATATACGAAAAATTACTGTCTACTACCCACCCCGGTACGGAAATAAAAGTTACTCCCGAAAGTGAAGCGCTAATCATTCCAAAAGCAACAATATACCAGGGCGACTGTCTGTTTCCCAGGAAAAAAGATGCATTATCCGCATTTCTACTTGTGAAATAAGAAATAATTAAAAGTACCACAAAATAGACTGCTATAATAAATATTACCAGATATGGAGACATTTTTACAAGGTTAAATTTTTGAAGCTACAAGGATAATAAAAAAGATTTATAACTTAAAAAATTGTTATTCGTTCAATTGATATTATTTTTGAACAGGATAAAATTAAACCTATTCATTTCATTTTTGTCTGTTGATACATGAGTATACAAAATTTTTCATCAAAATTATTGGAAAGTGCGGTAGATGAGTTTGCTAAATTACCTGGCATAGGTCGAAAAACGGCTTTACGGTTAGTTTTGCATCTTTTAAACCAGGAAAAAGAAGAAGTAATTCACTTTGGCGAAGCCATTATTAAATTGCGAAACGAAATTAAACATTGTAAAAGCTGTAATACCATTTCGGATAATGATATCTGTTCAATTTGTAGCGATAAGAAAAGAGACCACAGCACTATTTGTGTAGTTGAAAATGCCCGTGACTTAATGGCCATTGAAAATACACATCAATATACCGGAATTTATCATGTATTGGGAGGCATAATATCTCCAATGGATGGCATTGGTCCTAATGACCTTAACATTGAAATGCTGGCAAAAAAAATTGAAGAAGGATCAGTCAATGAAATTATTCTGGCGCTAAGTACCACAATGGAAGGCGATACTACAAATTATTATTTATATAAAAAATTTAAAAACTATCCGGTAAAGATAACCACTATCGCAAGAGGGGTATCTATTGGCGACGACCTTGAGTATGCCGATGAAATTACCCTGGGAAGGTCGATTGTTAACCGAAATTTATTTGAAACTTCGGTTTAAAAGGTAGATAATTGAAAAATATTTATTATTTTCACACAATAATGCATCGATTTTAAATCATTAAATAATGAAGCGTTTTTTTTCAACATTTTCTATTTTCCTTTTATTAAATACCTTTTTGTTTGCTCAAACACGCGATTTAGAGTCATTGGTTAATTTAGGTAATGATTTTATAAAACTTGATGATTATAAATCGGCATTAGAAAAATTTGAGGATGCACTTCAATCACTTCCTACTTATGCTCCTGCCTTAGATGGAAAAGCAAGAGTTTTAATTTTAATGGAGGATTATAGACAAGCGGAAAAAACAATAGACAAAGCTATGGAGTTTAATTCCGATTATGCTCCTTTTTATCTTACACGCGGCAAAGCTTATTTTCATAGGGATAAATTTAAAGATGCATTAAACGATTTTAACCGTGGAATCGACTTAATATCGAGTCAAAACAACAAAATACTTAGAAGCGAATTCTTTGTAAATAGAGGAGCTACCCATCAGAAACTCATGAATTTTGACCAGGCGCTCAAAGATTATTCAAAAACCATTCAGATAAACCCCAATAATCCCAATACTTATTTATACAGAGGTGCGCTATATTATGATAATAAAGATTATAAAGAATCAATTGATGATTTTACGAAAGTAATTGATATTGATCCACAAAATCCCTTTGCTTTTTATAATAGAGGAATGATCTATTTAAAATTACAAGAAGAAGATAAAGCCTGCGATGATTTTCATAAAGCGTGTGAATTGGGAAATACGAATGCTTGCAAAATGGTCGTTAGTCGATGTATTGAATTTTAAAATATAAAGCAAAAGCCTCATTTATTCATCATCGCCCAACACATTTTCTACCATAGCCGATTTTACTTTATTTTTTACATCCTGGATATTTATTGGTTTGGTAAGATAATCAAAAGCTCCTCGGTCCATCGCATTTTTAATACTCCACGAATCAGTTTTAGCTGAAATGATGATGACATGAAGTTTTCTCAATTTTTTATCCTTCTTAATTTTTTCCAGAACCTCGAATCCATCCATCCCAGGCATCATTATATCGAGTATCAATACCTGGTAATTATTCTTTTTTAATAATTTTAATCCCTTTTCAGGATGATCTACAATCTCGGTATTATATCCTTCCTCTTGCAAAATGGTTTGCAATAAAAGTAAATGTGTAGATTCATCGTCAATAATTAATATTTTGCCTTGATTTCTCATCACCTAAAACATTTAATTATTTTTCAAAAGTAATGATTTCAACTAAATATCGAAATAAT
>CAZWPU010000196.1:0-3460 GCA_964635605.1 uncultured Bacteroidales bacterium
TTTAAATGCTATTGCTCCCATACTTACCATGTTTTTTCTTACTACCTATGGAATGCTTAACATTACAGCAGGTATTGAAAAAGTACTGGGAAGCCCGTCGTTTAGGCCTAAATTTAAAGTACACTGGGCCTTCTCATTATTGGGCGCATTTGGATGTATTGCAGTAATGTTTTTAATCAATGCTATAGCAACCGTTTTTGCCATTGTTTTTATTTTACTTATTTTTTTATGGTTGCGTCGAAGAAACCTAAAAGCAACATGGGGCGATGTGCGCAGCGGAATGCTGTTACAAATCATTCGTTATGCCTTATTACGGTTAAACTTTGAACCAAATCCCAAAAGCTGGAGACCGAATTTACTTGTATTATCAGGTGCCCCAACAAAACGATGGCATTTAATTGATTTTGCCTATGGCTTAGTGCAGGAAAAAGGATTAATAACCGTTGCAACAATACTTAACGAAGAAAAAGTATCACAGGAAAAAATCCAAACCTACGAAAAACAAATTACAGATTATTTAAACGATAAAAACATACGTACTCTTGTTCGTGTAATGCGTTCGGAAGACCCGTTCAAAGGAGCTATTCAACTTGTAAATTCTTACGGACTGGGATCATTAATGCCCAACACCATATTACTCGGCGATACAGAAGAAGAATCGCACCAGTACGCATATGCTGAAATGATCAGCCATTTTTATAAATCAAAAAGAAATGTTATTATATTACAAAATATCAATCTGCTGGGTTTTAAGAATAATAAAAAAATTGATATCTGGTGGGGCGGAATAAAAGGTAATGGTGGTTTAATGATGATTCTCGGCTATTTAATACAAAACAGCCCGCACTGGCAAAATATTGAAATCTGTATCAAAATGGTTGTTCCAAGCAAATCTGCTCTTCTTGATACTCAAAAGAATCTTTCCAATATCATCTCAGATATGCGTATAAATTTAAAATCAAAAATCATTGTTTCAGAGCAGGAAAAATTTTGGGATATATTAAAACAAGAGTCCGCAAAAAGTGATTTGGTAATGCTTGGATTGAAAACTCCAGACGAACATTTTAATGAATATTATCAAAAATTAAAAGAAGACACCCGGGATTTGCACGGAAAAATATTTGTTCTTGCAGCCCAGGATATTGAGTTTAAAGATGTGCTAAATTAAAAATAGGTTTAACAAAAAATGCTAAACCTATTCATACATTCTATTTTCTTTTACTCTGGAAATTCCGTTAATGATTCGTGAATTCCTTTGTGAATTTCGTAATAAAACTCTAAAGCAGCTTCTTTTCTATTGTTCTCAAAGAATTCTACCCAGTATTTTAGCTCTTCGTTCTCAGGCTCATCTTCTTCGAATCTGCGTTTTAAGAATAAATAAACAAATTCGATATTTCTTTCCGACTCCCAAAATACAGAACTATTTCTACTATTAATTCTGGTTGCAGTTTGTCCAATACTTTTCACATATTCATCTTTCAAACCAAAAAGAGTTCCAATAATATCGGGCATCATTTCTTCAGCCCATTTTCTATGAAAACGACAAGTTCCAATGTTATCTAAAACTAACTCTCCTTTTAAACGACTTGCATCCAATCTGCCTAATTCTCGCGGCGCAATAAACTCATTACCATAATACATATAGTATTTACCCATAATAGCCATTGGCGATAAAGCTCCCGGAGTCCAGTATTGGTTTGGAACACACCATCCGTTTCGTGCAAACGAATTGTAAACAAATAAATCCAATAGATTTTTCCCTTTTATATTCGACATTCTTCTTCCAAAACGCCTTGGCCCGTCGCTTAAATCAATTTTCTTTTCAATAATAGCATCCAACATTTGAATAGCCAAATCTGCATTATGATTAGAATCTTTAACTACATCAAAATTTTCAGGACTAAAAACAGGACGTTTATCCACACCAATATCTTCCGGTTCGATATATTTTTTATCCAGACAATCCATTAGCCAGGCAATAATACCACCAACTGATATAGCGTCGAATCCAAGTGCATCGGCATAATGATTTACTCTTTCTGCTGCTCGCTGATCAAAAATCCCGCTTAAAGGCCCCATTGTTTGATAGGGTTCGTAATCCTTTTTAAACTGGTCGTTCATTTTTTTACATACAGCAGCACAAGGCTCGCCACAGTTCGATTGCTGTTTTTTATCAATCGTTTCTTCGTTAAACTGCTTTAAATAATGATTTAACACAAAATCTTCATGAATTCCGAGACGTTCATTTTCAGACATATACATGCTTTTGTAATTAAAGCTTATCATTCTGCCTTTTAAAGTAGCGTAGTTTACTCCAAATGTACCTCCAGTTCGAACACTGGGATCATATCTGTATTTTGTAGTGCTATCGATATCTTTTGCTGCGAGTTTTTGCTGATATTTTTCTTGAAACCACTCATCTGCAACTTTTCTGTCTCTAAAGTCATCGTCGATAAACGTACCTCCATAGATTATGGCAGCTATTCCGTGATCTCTAAACATTTTTGTTCCGAAGCCTCCACGGCCTGCCCAGGTATCCACAGGAGTAATTTTCCCTTTTTTTATTGGTGCAGAACCAATAGCTCCAAAATCTGTTGAACGTGCCGACGGGCCCACTGCTAAAATTCTTGGGGCATTTTCAAATCTTTCCCCGAATAAATCGTAAACATATTCCATCATGGCATAAACGCCGCCCTTTCCTGTGCTCCAAACTTTATCCACATCAACCGGAACCAATTCAACATTAATTTCTTCACCATGATTTCTGTTAAGATATAATATAGAAGGCATATCAGCTTTTTTAACAATAGACAATAAGTTAATACCTAAATTATTAAAAACGATGCCTGCTCCACCCATCGACGAAATGTAAAAACCATGCCAGCTTGGCGATTCGCCGTTTACAATAAGCCGATTGGATCCAGGAAATATGGAACCTGACAATAAACCAACTCCAATATTTAAGCAATCTCTCTTTCCTGTTAAATGCAGGCCCAAATCTACCGGCCCAAAATATTTTCCGATGGGATACCTTTCCATCTTATAAAACGATGAATTTGCATCCACATAAAGTACCTTCTGCTCTTTTGCCATAATTTTAAATTTATTTAATGATTTTATTTAGTTTTTGTAAGAAAACTGAATAAAACAATAGTTTTCTTGCGAGTACTGCTTAGTAGAACCTGGCAATTTTCAATTATCTAAAAAAACCGTGTAATATATAAAAGAAAATGCTCAACCAAAAATTTATCTTAAAGAATTATTTATAAAAAAGCACACCTTTTAGATGTGCTCTCATAAAAAATGATTTCGTTTCTTACTGGCAGTGCAAAAACTTACTCACTAACTCTCGTAGTTCTTCATCCTTACCATAAAGTCTTTCACTTAAATCTTTATCATCAAATAATTTTAAATTTTCAGCGGTTTGTTCTATAAGGCCAGCAGGGAAAACATTATTTTT
>CAZWPU010000197.1:0-3456 GCA_964635605.1 uncultured Bacteroidales bacterium
ACGATTAAAAATAAGGCCGGAAATCAGGCTTTGCGCAAGTTGCTTGAAAAGGTAAGCAGGTTGTTTACTAAGCAAGAGAAATTAAAAACGTCAGTCGACGGCAGCAAGAGGCCGTTATGGAACACAGATTCAATACATTGAATACACCGATCGTACCGATTATCGCAGATTTTATGCTATTAACCTTTTCCAAAGTTTGGAACTTTGGAAAAGTTCTAGTATTAATAATCAACATCAATTTGGGTTGCATAGCTTTCATATGATGATATGCCTTAAAATTAGCAATATCGTCAAATAAATTTAAAACATCTACTTTATTTACTAACGTTGCCTTTGTAATGCAAATAGCGTTATAAGATGTATAACGCCATTCATTAACTTCGTTAGTAAACCCATGGTAAACAGGATTCAAATGAATATAAACGATTAATTGTTTTAAATATATTTCTGTTGTGATTCTTTTCCGTTTGAAATTTTTATAAAATAAACTTCCTTTCCGCCCATTAACTTTGTTAAACGACTGTGTATATGAACTAAAAAAGTTCGAAAACTGTTTGCTTATAAATTTATTCCTATAAAACTTTTCCAAAGTTTGAAACTTTGGAAAAGTTCTTTCTATTTCATCTTCTTCTTTAATTCTAACTAAGAAATGAAAGTGATTTGGCATTAAACAATAGGCATATGCTTCTGCAATGGGAATTACATGTTTTTCAAATTTTTTTAGAAAAAAGCGATAATTATCATCATTTCTAAAAAGATTGTCTGAACCATTAGCGTGGTTATAAATATGATAATAATACCCTGATTCTAGTATTTCCATTAGTTGATTTTAAAATGAAAATACAATTTTTCATTGATTTTTTCAAATTCTATTAACCTTTTCCAAAGTACCAAACTTTGGAAAAGATCTTTCTCTTTCTAAGTTAATCCGTTTTCTGCAAAATAATTATCCTGTTATTAATTAATTGCTTTATCTCCAATCCAAATTTTTCTGCAATAAAACGAAGGGTATCATTATGGTAAAAAACAACATGGGTATCATCGTTGGTGTAATGCCATAGATGAAACCTTTCCAAACCTTTCCAAAGTTGGGTCATCATGATTAAATAACCGCTTTCTTTCAGGTGCGAGGTGATGGTTTTTATTTCTTTTGCAGGATGATAGAAGTGCTCGAAAGATTCAGTGGCAAAAATAGCATCATACTTTTTATCCGGTAATTCAGGAAAGAATAAAGGGTCGTAGTCGTCACAGTGCAACCCCTTTCTTTTAACCAAAATGCTTAACGTGGGTTCCTGACCACAGCCAAAATCAAGGCATTCCATTCCCGTTTGCAAATAATCCATGGCGGGCTCAATCGCCTGGTTCAAAAATTTTACATATCCGGGATATTGTATTCCGTTATTATGATAGCGATATCGGTCTTTTTCTTCTTCAGTTGTCAGGAAATTTTCCGGCAGTAAAAAAATTAATTGACAAACAGGACAATAGCAATAATCTTTTTTATCAATTCCTTTAACCGTTTCAAAAGGCTCTTTAGAATAACATAAGGGACAGCAAACCATAATCTAGCTCACGTTTAATACACGGCTAAGATATAACAATTCTCCCTATCTCATCAATAAATAACAAACGATTCTTAACCCAAATTTAACATAAACAGATTTGAAATTCTTCATTTATGTCGTATGTTTGCGACATAAAACAATGTAAAAAATGACCTATAAAAAATCATCCCTTTTTGAAGAAGACCTGCAGCGTATTGCAGAGCTGTCGAGAGTTATGAGTCATCCTGCACGGCTGGCTATTTTGCGTTATCTGGCCCAATGTAAAACATGTATATCGGGCGATATAAGCAATGAAATACCTTTAAGCCGCACCACCGTTTCACAACATTTGCAGGAACTCAAAAAAGTAGGCTTAATCAAAGGCCAGATTGACGGATTAAAAGTAAACTACTGCTTATGTGAAGACTGTATTAAAAATTTAAAAAATTTAATCACCGATTTTTTCGAAGAAATATCCAAAGGAGCTGATATTAACTGTAAACTATAGATAAATTATGTTAAAAATATTAATTCTCTGTACAGGAAATTCATGCCGCAGCCAGATGGCACACGGTTTTTTACAGTCGTTTGACAAAAATCTTTACATCCGTTCGGCCGGCACCGAAGCATCCGGAAAGCTGAACGAAAAAGCAGTTGCTGTGATGAAAGAAATTGGCATCGATATCAGTCATCACACTTCCGATTCGGTAGACTTATATCTCGACCAGGAATGGGATTATGTAATAACCGTTTGTGGTGGTGCCAACGAAGCCTGCCCGGCATTTATGGGAAAAGTAAAGCATCGATTACACATGGGTTTCGAAGACCCGTCGGAAGCTACGGGAACAGATGAGTACATCTGGAACGAATTTCGTAAAACCCGCGATGGAATCAAAGATGCCTTTTATAAACTGTATGTGGAAGAAATAAAACCAAAACGATGAGTAAAGATTTAAAAGCTATAGTTAAAGAGAAATACAGTAAGATAGCCAATCAGCCAAAAACACAAAACGAAACTTCTTGTTGTGGAAGGACAGGCTGTTGCGATTCGGTTGATTATACCATATTCAGCGATGATTATTCAAATCTTGAAGGATATAATTCCGATGCAGATTTGGGTTTAGGCTGTGGAATTCCAACCGAATTTACACATCTTAAACCCGGAGATTCTGTCCTTGATCTAGGCTCGGGTGCTGGTAACGATTGTTTTGTTGCTCGGGCAATCGTTGGCGAATCAGGCAAAGTTACCGGATTGGATTTTACCGAAGCAATGATTGAAAAAGCTCGTAAAAATAATGAAAAGCTGGGGTATCGAAATGTTGAATTTGTTAAGGGCGATATAGAAGAAATGCCATTGCACGATAATTCATTTGATGTGATAATATCAAACTGTGTTCTGAATTTAGTACCCGATAAAGAAAAAGCATTTAAGGAAATTTACCGTGTGTTAAAACCCGGTGGGCATTTCTGTGTTTCGGATGTTGTTATTTCGGGCGACTTACCCGAAAAAATTAAGGAAGATGCCGAAATGTACGCAGGTTGTGTTTCGGGATCCATCCAAAAAGATGATTATATGCAAATCATTAAAGAACAGAATTTTAAAGAAATAGAAATAAAAAAGGAAAAGGAAAAGGAAATTGATATTCCAAACACCATTATGTTAAATTATATTTCTTTAGATGAACTAAGGAAGTTTAAAAAAGATCAAACAGGAATTTTTAGTATAACAGTAAAAGCAAAAAAGTAATTGATAAAAACCTAAAGCGATGGATAAAAAATATAATGAAGTAACAATTTCCGAAAAGCCTAAAAAGAGCATTGGATTTTTCGAAAAATACCTGACCCTCTGGGTGGCGCTGGGTATCCTTGCCGGCATTGGCCTTGGCTGGTTCTTTGGCGATTCAATCGAAGT
>CAZWPU010000198.1:0-3439 GCA_964635605.1 uncultured Bacteroidales bacterium
CAGTTCCCCGAAAAGTTAATTCCTTTAGCCATCAATAATATTAAGAATAAGAAATTAATCCCTATCTACGGGAAAGGCGAAAATGTTCGTGACTGGTTGTATGTGGAAGACCATGCTAAGGCTATCGATTTGGTTTTTCATCAGGGAAATGTCGGCGAAACGTATAATATTGGAGGGAATAATGAGTGGCAAAATATTGAACTGATTCGTATGCTTTGCAAAATCATGGACAAAAAGCTTAACCGGGCAGTAGGAGAATCCGAAAAGCTTATCACTTTGGTAAAAGACCGTGCCGGGCACGATTTGCGTTATGCCATCGATTCATCCAAAATTCAAAAGGACCTGGGTTGGAGCCCCTCGCTTCAATTTGAAGAAGGGATGGAAAAAACCGTTGACTGGTATCTTGAAAATGAGGAGTGGCTTAAGCATGTTTTAAGTGGCGACTACGAGAAGTATTACGATGAGCAGTATGTGAAAAGATAATAAATAAAATATATCGGTTCAATGTTTTGATTATTAGGACTTGCTTGCCCTGAGTCGTCCTAAAATAGGTTGACATTGTTTTTATTTAAGTATATGTTTTGTTTGTTTTTTTGTTAAAAAATAGATGACTATGGATAATATAAAAATTAAAGATTCTGTCAAAATTACCAGTAAAAGTGGAATTAATCATTTGCTTGATGATAACAATAAACTGATAAAGAATAAACCCTGGCTTGTAGATTTATTTTCCTTTTTTTATGACATAATTATGGAGAAATCTGTTTTTCCTAAAAAATTTAATGCTTCTATTCAGGAACATTATAAAATATTGAGACAAATATTTGAAAATATATCCCAAAAAACAATAATAGAATTTGCAACAGGAAGTGGAGATGCTATTAAATTCTTAAACAATAATAATATCTATGCAGGTGTTGACATAAGTTCAGGGCTTCTTCGTTTAGCCAGAAATAAATTTGACCAATATGGATTTATAACATTTGAACTATTCAGTACTGATGCATGTGAGACGCCTTTTAAAAAGAACAACTTTGATATTGCTATTTGTAATTTATCATTAAATTTCTTTCAAAATATTGATAATTTTATTTCAGAATTATATAGAATACTAAAACCAAACGGGATATTTTATTGTAGTGTGCCTATTCCAGAAAGAAAAAAATCAAAAGGAACAATTCATGGGAATCTATATAAGATTGATGAATTAAAAAAAATGTTTATAAATAAGAATTTCAGTTTTAAACCATTTCCTTATGAAAACGGAGCATTATTATATTTTAAAGCTAAACTAAACAAGTAATAAATGATACCTTGGAATTTATTTAAATGCTCAGGCATAGCTGCTTTGATTAGAGCAACTTTTTTGCGAGACTCTGCGAGATGAAAATAAAAAGCAACAGTAATCAGCTTAAACTAATTAAACAATAAAACGGATTTTTCTATTTTATTAATACACGATTTCCTAAAATACCTTAGCGTCTTGGCTTCCCAGCCTTCCAGCTACAGCTGGTAAACCGGCTGGTAGGTTAGCGGTGAAGATGTGCAGGGTTAATTAAGTTATCTTACTCGCTGGTCATAATAAACAATGGCTGCATCTCGAAACTTTTATAAAAAGGCCTCAACCGTTCGGTATTATAATATTTTTTTAGGTTGACTAATTTTTTTGAACCAACAACCACTTCAATTGGAAGATTGTCGTAGCGGCCGTTTTTTAATGCAACCAATCGTCCATGGATTCCCTGCATAACTAAGTCCAATGCTAAATTTCCATAAGCCATCGGAACAATTGAGTCAATAGCATCCGGATCGCCGCCACGTACCAGATAACCCAGTTTTTGGTTAATTACGCCAATAGGCCTTCCTTTACAGCAATTGGCCGAATATTCTTTAATTTTTGCTGAAACCAAATCTCCTATTCCTCCAAGCTTAGCATGTCCATATGCATCTTTTGCTTCATTCTCAAAAATCATTTCACTCCCTTCGAACATAGCACCTTCGGATACTAACACCACAGAGTATTTACTGGGGTTATTGGCGCGGTCTTCAATAAGCAATTCGGTTAGTTTTTCAATATTAAATTTATATTCTGGAATTACGCATCGATTGGCAGCTCCTGCCATGGTTGGTAACATGGCCGTAAATCCCGCATAGCGGCCAAACACTTCGAGCACCATAAAGCGTTCGTGCGAACCGGCACTGGTCCGTAAATTATTGGTCATTTGTATGGTGCGGGTAACGCAGGTACTAAATCCAATGCAATAATCGGTACCAGGCACATCGTTATCCATCGTTTTAGGGATGGCAACGACCTTAAAGCCTTCGCGATAAAGCCTTACAGCGTAGCTCAGCGTATCATCACCACCTATAGGAATAAGGTACTCAATACCCAAATAATCGAGGTTTTTGAGTACTTCTTTGGTCAGGTCGTTTCGGGGGTCGTTATATTTATCTTTTAAATGTTCGGGTACGTTCCAACGGGCAACACGGCTGGGGTTGGTCCTTGATGAGTGCAAGAATGTTCCTCCTGTTCGAGCCGCTCTGTTCACTCTTGTTTCGGTTAAAACCTCTACGCATTCAGAATTATCAGCGTTCTTATCTCTTATCATGTCTACAAGGCCCATCCATCCACGGCGGATGCCAATCACTTCATAACCTTCGCGTAAAGCTCTTATGGTAACCGCTCTGATAGCCGGATTTAATCCCGGAACATCTCCGCCACCGGTTAATATGCCAATTCTACCTTTTGATTTTTTGTTTTTTGCTACCATATCGCTGTATTTTTAAGATTTTAACAACCGGTTAAATTACAAAAAAATCAAAAGCGAGTAAAGTTTTAAGAGAATGTTTTACCGATGGCAAATTTTTTGGTATGGACAGTATTCGCAATGACTGGTTTCCTCAGTTTGTGTAAAAGCTATTTCGGGATTAAATATTTTTTCCATTAAATAGGTTAGATGCTGCAGGTATTCAACATCTACTTCGTTGTAATTATTTATATAACTTTTTGTTTCTGTATTGTATATTCTATATTCAAATGAGTTATCAAATAAATGTTTTACGGAATATACGCCGGGGATAACAGGTAGTTCAGGCTTTTTTAAGTCCTGATAAAATTTGGAATACAGAAATGTTTGAAAAACAACGCTTCGTTGGGCGCTTTTTTTATCGGAGAAAATCGCTTCGATATTTTGATAATCCAGCGTATCGTTTCCGGTTTTATAATCGATAATGCGGATACGATTATCCAGCTCATCCACCCGGTCGATTTTTCCACCCAGCTTTACCATCTCAGAGGTTCCGTTTAGGTTAAACGGTATCTCAATTTGATAGTTATCTTCCAGCGAAAGAATTTTGAAAGGTGCTATTTCGGCATCTCTCTTCACCAGTTTTTTTACATATTTTTCAATGATTTCGCGGATAATGATATTTTTTCCTG
>CAZWPU010000199.1:0-3434 GCA_964635605.1 uncultured Bacteroidales bacterium
TTTAAATGGTTTAAATGGGCAATGACTGTATTTTTTCCTTTTTTCACCATCTCTTCAATAACGATCATTTCGTTATACGACTCGGCTTCACGTTCAATCACATCGATAGCTCCTTCGGGGCAATGGCCTATGCATGCACCCAACCCGTCGCACATTAAATCGCTTATTAATCGTGCTTTACCATCAATAATTTGTAAAGCGCCTTCGTGGCAATTTGGGATGCAAACTCCGCATCCATTGCACTTTTTTTCGTCTATTTTTATAATCTGTCTTTTCATTTTTTTGCTATAAAAGTAATTAAGTAATCGAATACCAAAATTAGATAATACTTTTTAACTCACCAAATAAATACGGTTGATATATATCATTTTTGTGAAGTTTTGGTTCTTAAAGTGCTGTTGTAGAGTGTTTTTTGTGTTAAGAAAATAACAAAAAAAGATGTGTTTTGTTTTTATAAGTTTAAACTTATCCTATTTAAATGTATTGATCAACGGTTTGTTCTCTTAAATAATCTTTAAATTCCCGGGTCATTTTATTGGTCACGTTATTCATGATACATTTATCAAAAGGGCAAACCAGTTTATCCATCGGGCATTTACCCATTTCTATAGGTCCTTCAATGATTTCATAAATTTCGAGGAAATTGATATCTTCTGGTTTTTTGCGAAGTTCGAAACCTCCGCTGGGTCCTCGGTGAGAGGTTAAATATCCGGCTTTTACCAGTCGTTGCATTACTTTTGCCACATGGTGTTTAGAAGTGTTCGTTCGTTCAGCAATTTTCAGTACATTTAATCCTTCCTTTTCGCGGGCAATTAAAATAATACCATGCAATGCAATGAATACTGCTTCTGACATGGATACAACTTTCGACATAACAATTCTATTTAGGTTAATTCGGTAATTAAATACGCAAATATACTAAATGTTTTTTATTAACAATTATTTTATCGATTAAATAAGGGATTTGAAAGAGTAACAGCCCGTTTCTGAAAATATTGTTGAATAGAATTTTCCTGAACCGATCGTTTCTGCTTATTGTTTTTTTAATTTTACATGTATTCATTTTACAAGATAAAAATCCAGCGATGATATGAAATAAGCATAAGTAAAATAAACATTTACATACCAAACAAAATGATTATTTTACTTATGCGATTACCTGTCTGCCGACAGGCAGGCATGTGATCTTAAAAACAATAAAAAAATAAACACATGAAACAATATTTAGATTTACTTGATCATGTACTCAACCACGGAGTAAAAAAAGAAGACCGGACCGGAACCGGCACCATAAGTGCTTTTGGATACCAGATGCGCTTTAATCTGGAAGATGGCTTCCCGTTACTAACTACTAAAAAACTTCATCTGAAGTCAATTATTTATGAATTGCTATGGTTTTTAAATGGGGATACCAATATAAAATATTTAAACGAGCATAAGGTTCGTATTTGGGATGAGTGGGCCAATGAAAATGGCGATCTGGGAAACATTTATGGTTACCAGTGGCGTTCGTGGCCTTCTCCTACAGGGGGATCCATCGATCAGATTTCGCAAATAATTGATTCGATAAAAAATAATCCGAACTCACGCAGGCATATTGTCAGTGCATGGAATGTTGCTGACCTGAAAAATATGGCTTTACCACCCTGCCACATTCTTTTCCAGTTTTATGTGGCCGATGGTAAGTTGTCTTTACAGCTTTATCAGCGAAGCGCCGATATCTTTTTGGGTGTGCCTTTTAATATTGCATCCTATGCTATATTGCTCAAAATGGTTGCTCAGGCCACCGGGTTAAAACCGTTTGAGTTTATCCATACCCTTGGTGATGCACATATTTATTTAAATCATATCGAGCAGGTTAAGTTACAATTAACCCGTGAACCCAGATCGTTACCCAATCTTAAAATAAATCCTGATAAGAAGAATATTTTTGATTTTGAATTTGATGATTTTGTCCTGGAAAATTATGACCCGCATCCACATATAAAGGGGGCTATTTCGGTATAAAAATGTAAAATATAAAAATGGTAAATTTGTAAATTGATGAGCTATTGATTAAATTCAATGGTTATATCAATTATTAAAAAAAGCAATTTAGAACAAAATATCACTTTTATACTATTTTACCATTTTACTAATTAACGAATAAAAATAATCATTATGCTTTCAATTATCGTAGCTGTAGCAGAAAATAACGTCATAGGAAAAGACAACGATTTAATCTGGCATTTGCCCAGAGATTTAAAACATTTTAAAGAAACAACCAGCGGACATTGTATTATTATGGGCCGAAAAACATTTGAATCCAATGGCCGGCCTTTGCCTAACCGCACCAATGTAGTTATTACCCGGGATAAAAATTACTCTGCCGAAGGCTGTGTTGTTGTACATTCGCTCGAAGAAGCAATAAAAGAGGCCCAAAACGATTCTGAAGCATTCATCATCGGTGGAGGGAAAATTTATGAACTGGCATTACCTTTGGTCGACCGGATTTACCTGACTAAGATTCATCATTCGTTTGAAGGAGATACTTTTTTCCCGGAAATAGATATGGATGAATGGGAAGTAACGGATAAGCGTGATTTTGAATCTGATGAAAAGAATAAATATCCATTTTCTATTTTGGTGCTGGACAGGAAAAAAGGTTAAATATCCGATATCCGCCAAGCCGCTCCAAGCGGCTAGGCGGATTGAGAGTTGAAATTATATTTTAGTATGCATTTTGAAGAAGATTATACATATCATATTTACAACAGAAGTAATGAATTAATTTTCATTGAAAAAATCAATTATCTTTATTTTTTGGAAAAATTGAGAGAATTAATTCTACCTTATGTCAATATTTTTGCTTACTGTTTGTTACCTAATCATTTTCATTTGATGTTATCTGTGAAATCAAGTGGAGTGAGTATGATAAATGAAAGTCATAGGCCAAATACTCAAATACTCAAATACTCTCCAAGCAATTAGGAATTTTATTGAGTTCATATACACAAGCAATAAATATGAGATTCAATAGAAAAGGTAGTTTATTTGCGCATAAAACTAAAGCTAAACAGCTTAATAATTTTGGAGATTTTAAAAATATAAATCAACGCAATTATTCTCTAATATGTTTTAATTATATCCACAATAATCCATTATCTGCAGGATTAGTTGATAACTTAGTAGAGTGGGAGTTTTTTTCTTATAAAGATTATTTAGGATTAAGAAATGGAACTCTTATTAATAAAGATTTAGCTTCTAATATCTTAAATTTTGATTTAGCAAATTTATGTAAGTATTTAAGTTACGGATATGATGAGAAGGATATTAGGGATATTTTTTGATAAAACATTCGCTTAATATCCGCCTAGCCGCTCCAAGCGACTTGGCGGATAAAAAAACAGTCGCCGGAAGCGACTGTTTAATGTAAACCACGATTAGGATTTAAA
>CAZWPU010000200.1:0-3430 GCA_964635605.1 uncultured Bacteroidales bacterium
GTAGTCCGTAGGGGAATCGAACCCCTGTTACCAGGATGAAAACCTGGCGTCCTAACCCCTAGACGAACGGACCATTTTTTAAATTTCAAACTTAGTGGGTGCAAAAGTAAATGATTTTTTCTTTTCTGCAAATATTTTTTTTAATTTTCTAAAAAATATTTCGTTTCTTTCCTAAAAGGTATTATTAAAAAATTGGCACTAAAATGTTAAATGAACTTATCTCTAGCAAGGAGGTGTAAATAAAATAATTCTTTTATAATTAATTAATTTTTAGATCAATAAACTTTGAATTCATTAATCGGGCTACAGCCATGTAGTTTGGTTTAAATACAATTTTGTTTCCTACCTGATATTTGGTTTTTAAACGTGAATTTATATTTTGGCCAATATCAAATACTGTCATATCAGATGTTGTACCAAGAAAATTGACATTTTTATCTTTGGGTGTGATGTCATTAACATCCACATCAAGAATACCAAAATCAAGAATTGCCCGGTAACTTTTATAGGATGGTTTATCTTGGTCTGTTTCTGATGTGTGTCCGATATTGGCTTCGCTAATTACACCATCAGGTACATTCCATTTTTCTTCCAGTTCAATTACATTCGCATTAAAACTAAAGGTATCGGTCGATAGGTTTTGAAATTTCTTATTATAAAGAGGGCTTGATCCGAAAAATGCCGCTTCGCCAATTCTAAAATGGTTAACAGCCGGTGGCACTAACCTTTTTCTAATTAAAGGCAAAGTAATTGAGCTTCCTCCGGAAACTAGCGGGATCTTTTTATTAAACATTTCCTCAAGCAATTGTTTAAATAAACTTAACTGAAGAAGTTTGTCGTAAGTAGGTTCAATACCATACATACATCCAAGGTTTGAACCAATACCAATAATTTCGATGTTTGAAAGCCTGAAAATCTTTTTGTAGAACCCAACAATATTTTCTCTTACCACACCTTCTCTTAGTTCTCCCAGTTCAAGGAAAATAATCACTTTATGTATTTTATTGATTTTCCGAGCCTCTCGGTTAAGGGACTCAATCGTACTTAAAGAGGTGTTTACAGAAATGTCGGCATATTTTACCAGGCTTCTAATAATGTTTGCTGGTGGTGGTTTAATATAGATGGTGACAAGCTCTGGATTTATTTCTTTAATGGTTTTAAGGCTTGATAATCGGCTTTCTCCAACTGAGTGTAGGCGGCTTGCTACATCATCGGTTAATATTTTACGAATAAATTGTTTGTCGCCAGAAAGAACTTTACTAACCAAACTCCATTGGATATTTTGTTTCTTTAAATAAGCATCAATTTTTTGAATATTGCGGATTATATTATCCGTTTTTACTACTAGTTCGGCCATTGGATAGAAATTTTAAAAGGTTGTACGAAAGTGGTATAAAATATTATTTTTAATCAAATCCTTCGGTACAACCTTTTGAATTAAAGATTATTTTTTTAATCGCATTTCAGCGTATTTTGTTGTCATTCCCAGTCTTTCATATAATCTTTTAGCGGGATTATCATATTCTACGTGAAGTTTGATATCGCCATCAGCCATATCAAATGATTTTTTGATAATTTGAGCACCAATACCTTTTCCTCTTAAACTGGCATCTACGGCTACATAAACTAAAATATTGTCAGGGATGTATCCACTCATTCCTGTTTTATTCATTACTAATCCTCCAACCAATTTCCCGTCGTAGAATCCGGCTAAAAGAAAACCTCCTTTACCTTCTGTGGTTGAAAAAGCATAATCTATTGATTTTTTGATTTGATCTTTGGGATCTCCAAAACGATCCAGGTGTGTGTGCATAAAATCAATAAATTGTTCCTCAGTTAACTCAGGTTTAAAATCTTCTTCTTTACGAATTTCTTTGATCTCTAACATAATGTGTTTTTTTAGTTTATAATATTTAGAAATTTATGATAAAAAAATGAAAATTTTACAATATAATTTTCATTATGAATAATACAAGAGTTTAGTCTATTTGAATTTATAGCATAAAAAGCTGAATCTCAAAGATACAAAAAAAAAAGGACAAGTAAAAATGTGCTATCACTTCTGGTGCCTGTAATTCAGCAGCTCATGAGCAAAAGCATTAATGTTTATTCCTGAAAAATTACCACTGCTCATAAACAATAAAGAGGTGTTGGTAAGATCTATGTTTTTAATATATTTTACCAACTGGTCTTGTTTAGTAAAGGCAGTCAGGTCATTGTTTGCAAATGATTCAACTACTTTTTCTTTTGATAGTGGTTCAAGTTTTTTATGCCGTATTACTTCTTGATTATAATAAACAACAGGAATATCGGCTTTGTTCATTGATCCGTTATACTCCTGCAAAAAACGGCTATTTAAACTACTAAATGTGTGAAGTTCCATAACAGCAACAAGTTTTTTCTCAGGGTACTGATTTTTTACGGCATTTATCGTGGCTTTTAATTTGGAAGGCGAATGAGCAAAATCCTTAAAAATAATGGTAGATTCGTTTTGTGCAATTTTTTCAAGCCGCTTTGAGGCTCCCTTAAAGGTTGAAATCGCTTCGTAAAATTCATGATCACTAACTGAAAGCTGATTGCAAACCAACTTAGAAGCGCTAATGTTTTGTAAATTATGTTCTCCAAATATTTTTACAGGTATGGCTTTGTTTTTTTGCACTAAAAATGTTTGGCCGTTTTTTATTTTATAGGGATGCATCGTATAAGATGATTTTTCTATTGATTGGGAAGTTTTTTTAACCATATCATTGAGTACAGCATCATGCTCATAATAAAAGAGTTTTCCATTTGGTTCAATTAATTCAGTGAACCGGACAAACTGTTTTTTATACTCATCGAATGTGGGAAATACGTTAATATGGTCCCAGGCAATTCCGCTAATTACAGCAATATGTGGTTTGTATAAATGAAATTTTGGCCGTGGGTCAATGGGTGATGAAAGATATTCGTCGCCCTCAAAAACAGCTACAGGAGCATCTTCCGTAATGCTAACCATAGTTTCAAATCCTTCGATTTGAGCACCCACCATGTAATCAAAATTTTTGTGATGATATTTTAAAACGTGCATTATAATTGATGTAATGGTTGTTTTACCGTGGCTACCACCGATTACTATCCGTGTTTTATCCTTGGTTTGTTCGTATAAATATTCTGGATAGGAATAAATTTTTAGATTTAACTCCCGAGCCTTTTTAAGCTCAGGGTTGTCATTTCGTGCATGCATACCTAAAATTACAGCATCTAAGTTTTGCTGTATTTTATCTGGATTCCAGCCAAATTCTTCGGGTAAGATGTTATGTTTTTTCAGCCGGCTCCGTGAGGGTTCGAAAATTTCATCATCCGAGCCGGTTACCTGGTATCCTTTTTTACAAAGGCTTATGGCTAAATTATGCATAGCGCTTCCGCCAATGGCTATAAAATGAACATTCAT
>CAZWPU010000201.1:0-3415 GCA_964635605.1 uncultured Bacteroidales bacterium
GATAAGTTTCCAATTTCGTCAAGGAATAAGGTTCCTCCTTTGGCTACAACAAATCGTCCATCGCGGTCTTCTTTGGCATCTGTAAATGCGCCTTGAACATGCCCAAATAACTCTGATTCGAACAACGTTTCAGGGATAGCACCCAAATCAACGCTCATAAATAAATTTTTTGATCTTCCTGATTGCCGGTGTATTTCACGGGCTACCAACTCTTTTCCTGTTCCATTTTCGCCCAGAATTAAAACGTTAGCATCTGTTTGTGCTACTTTTTCGATAGTTCTGAAGAGTTCTTCTATGGCTTCTGAATTACCGATTATTTTTGTAAAGGGCTGGTCTATATCTTTGGCCAGAATGTTTTGTTTTGTTTTTAAATTGTTTATTTCTTTTTTCGACAAGCTAAGTTTGTATGCGCTGTTTAAGGTAGCAATAAATTTTTTGTTCTCCCATGGTTTTATAATAAAATCTGTTGCCCCTATTTTCATGGCTTCCACAGCCAGGTTAATGTCACCGTAGGCGGTCATTACAATAATGATTGCTTCGGTTGATATTTCCAGAATTTTTTTTAGCCAATATAAACCTTCTTTACCACTAGTAGCTCCTGTAGTAAAGTTCATATCTAATAATATAACATCGAAAATGTCTCTTTTAATATATGGGATTATATCATCAGGTGCAGTAACGGTTTTAATTTCTCTAAATTCTTTTTTTAAAATGACTTTTGTGGTTAACAAAATATCCCGATCGTCATCAATAACAAGAATTTTTCCTTCATTCATCATAAAAATCGTTTAACTTTAGGGAAATAAAGGTACAAAAATCTATTCATTAAAAGTGTTTCTTTTTGAAACATTTTGTGTTCCGTATCGAAACATAAAAAAAACAGTGATCGTAGTTGTTGTTTTTTTAAAACACTGTAAAATAGAGTTTTAAAAGCTGTGGCACAAGTGTTGCAATCCTTTTAAAAAAACTATATTATTATGTTTAAAAATTATATCAAAACTGCATTTGGAAATTTATTTAGAAATAGATTTTACGCTCTGATCAATATTATCGGTTTATCGGTAGGATTAGCCGTTAGCTTATTGATTATGTTTTATATCAATTATGAATTAAGTTTTGATCAATTTCATCAAAAGAAAGAACAAATATACCGGTTGGCAACAATTAATGAACAGCCTAACGAAACAACAAAACATAGTATTACCATGCCGGTTATGGGCCCTGATATAGCAAGAGAATTTCCTGAAATTAAACATTTTGTACGATTTTGGAATCCGGAAGAAGGTTTTTTTACTTTTGATGAAAGAAATTATTTTGCTTCAAATGTTACTTATTCCGATTCTGCTTTATTCGATGTTTTTTCATTTGACCTAATCAAGGGAAATCCAAAACAAGCATTGGATGAACCTTTTCGTATTGTTTTAACCCAAAGTTTAGCGAATAAAATATTTGGTAACACAAATGCCATTGGGAAAGTTTTAAGTTATAATAAAGAAAATCAGTTTACAGTAACTGGAATTATTGAAGATTTTCCGGGTAATAGTCATTTACAGTTTTCCGCAATAATTTCATTTTCAACCTTACATCAAACTATTCCTGAGTACCACTTTAACTGGAATGGCGGGTGGAATTATTATACTTATTTTTTATTAGAAAAAAATACGAGCCGGGATGAACTGGAAGGTAAGATGTTAGATTACTTTTATGAAAAAATAAATAAAAGATATGAACAAAGCGGCTGGAAAGTTAACCCGTTTTTGCAGCCGTTAAATGATATATATTTACATTCCGATACGATGTACGATCTTCCGGTTAAAGGGAATCTTAAGAGCATTTATATTTTTAGTGTTATTGCTTTGTTGATTTTAATTTTAGCCGGAATTAATTTTACCAATTTAACCACAGCACTTTCGCTAAAAAGAATTAAAGAAGTGGGCGTGCGAAAAGTAGCCGGAGCTTCGAATCTTAAAATTCGGACACAGTTTCTTAGCGAAGCAATTTTTATTACTTTCTTTGCATTTATAATTGCCATTATAATTATTGAAATTCTGCTTCCGCAGTTTAATAACCTGATGGGTAAACATATTGAAGTGTACAATTACTCCAATTTACCAGTTATTTTGCTAACTCCTTTAATGGTTATCATTATCGGAATTTTGTCCGGAAGTTATCCTGCATTTTATATTTCACGGTTAGGTATCCAGACCATTGTTAAAGGGAAAGTTAATAATAACCCCAGGCGCACTTCGTTAAGTAATGTTCTTACGGTAGTTCAATTTTTTATTTCTATCGGATTAATTATTTCCAGTATTATTATCTATCAGCAGTTAAACTATATCCAGAAAAGAGATCCGGGATATAACAGCCAAAATTTAATGATACTGCCATTACAAGGTGCCGAATCATTAAAACAACAAGAGTTGCTTAAAGCTCAACTGGAAAAATTACCGTTTGCAAAGGAAGTTGCTTTAGGCTCAGATTATCCCGGAAACGGAATAACATCTAATGGTTATTTCCCCGAAGGTTCGGATAAACCGATGATGTTTCACACCCTATATGTTGATGAAAACTATATACCTGCAATGGAATTTGAGTTAATTGAAGGACGAAATTTTAACCCCGACATGGCCACTGATCAACAGAGTTGCGTTATTAATGAAACGTTAGTTGATGTTGCAGGATGGGAAAATGCAATAGGAAAAACGATAGAACGGAATGATGTTAATTATAAAGTAATAGGTGTGGTTAAAGATTTTAATTTTTCCAATGTTTATCAACCCATTGAACCTTTAATATTTACGCAACAAAATTATAGCGACAATATACTTATCCGGTTTAGAAATAGTGATTATACCAATATTTCTAAAATTAAAGAAATATGGGAATCCAGTACAGGAAATGAACCTTTTGACTATCTGTTTCTAGACGATCAGTATAAAGAAATTTATAAATCAGAAATACAATTTGGAAGGTTAGTTTTGGCTTTAACCATTCTGGCTATTTTAATTGCAAGTCTGGGAATATTGGGATTAACTACTTTATCTACAGAACTGCGAACCAAAGAAATTGGTATACGAAAAGTAATGGGAGCTAAAACAACAACTATTTTAAGGTTACTTGTTTTCCAGTACTCTAAATGGGTGCTGATTGCCAATATTTTAGCATGGCCGGTCGCTTATTATTTACTTAAAAACTGGCTGCAACAATTTGTTTATCGAACAGATATTACATTATTTACTTTTATCATTTCTGGTTTAATCGCTTACATTATTGCCATTACTACAATTTCGTACCGAGCATTGAGAGTGAGTAATATCAATCCTGTAAATACATTACGTTACGAATAAAAAAAATAAAATCATGTTTAAAAATTATATACAAACAGCAATAAGGGTAATTATTCGAAATAAAATTT
>CAZWPU010000202.1:0-3407 GCA_964635605.1 uncultured Bacteroidales bacterium
CGGGGGGCATTTTTTAACTGCTTAAAGCTTATTTTTCGAACAAGGATAAAGGTAAAAATTACGGCTAATCCTTTATATATCAGATTAATATCTGAAAACGTGAATTTTAATAAGAAGTAGAGCGAAGAAAATAAAGCAAAGGCAACAATTTTTTCTGAAATCCAGGTTTTGTTTTTCGCAATATAATTTCCTTTGTTTTGGATAATATAATTGATAACCCAGGCAAAATCAAGGAGTGCTAAAAAAATAAATATTAAGGCGATATTTTCAGGTTTATTATAAAAAAGAAAAAGGACCTCTAAGTTAATCAGGATGAGAAAATCAATGATAAATTCTGCTTTGGATGAAACCACATTGTCGCCTAAGAATTCGGTCCAGTCCCACCAGTATAATAAAACAATTCCGGTGACAAAAAGGCCCATTAATAATTCAAACTTGTTGTTTAGATCTATTTGCTGAACAAATAGAACATTACCTAATCCAATACCCAGTAAAATGGCGTACATTTCATTGACAAATGCACCAATAAATTTGTTGTTTCTAACTTTTTTTGACATTTTTTGTGTACATGTATTTTGTTAATTAATAATCAGATTGTGCTCATTTTTATTTTGATTTTCCCCGAGCAAGAGAAAGAAAAATCCCGATAAAGCAAAGTACTCCGAATATCAAAAAGGCTGTTTGGATGGAGGTAATAAAAGCTTCATGGTTTGATGGATTAATTTCTATTTTCCCAATAAAAATGGAAAAAATCATCATGGCGATTCCCATGCTCGACATTTGTCCTATTAACCGCATTGTTCCAACAGTACCTGAAGCAATGCCATAATATTTTTTTTCTACAGAACTCATAATGGCGTTGGTGTTTGGCGAAGAAAACAGGGCGTAACCGATTCCAAATACAACTAATATTGCGCTAATGAAAAATATGCTTGTAT
Source organism: uncultured Bacteroidales bacterium (assembly GCA_964635605.1). GTDB lineage: Bacteria > Bacteroidota > Bacteroidia > Bacteroidales > UBA12077 > UBA12077. Next base: position 939 of record CAZWPU010000202.1, read on the forward strand.
TTATGCCAATAAAGGCAATAGTAAATAAGCCTGCTGAAATTAAGGCCATTCCAACAGAGGCTATTTTTCCGGGATCTAGTTTATCCGACAGCTTTCCGGTAAGAGGAGAAAAGATAGCCATTAAAAGCGGTTGAATGACGAGCACCTGACCGGCTTGCTGAGGATTTAGATCCTTGATATATTGTAAATACAAGCTGAGCAAAAATCCGATGGCAAAGGTTGCGCTATAGTTAATTAATGCAGCATAATTTGAAAAGGCAAAAACTTTGTTTTTTATAAATAGTTGGATATTAAGTACCGGGTATTGCTGCTTTTTTTCAAAAAGGATAAAGATGAATAATCCTGAGGCTCCCAGTAAAGTGAAGGCAACTCCTTTTAAAGCAGGTAACTCGCCAAAGCCATACATTAAAGAAATCATAGCGATACCGTAAATTACTGAGCCTTTCCAGTCGAATTTCTCTCCTTTAGCATCAGCCCATTCCTGTTTTAAGTAGATGAAACTAAGCGTAACAGCAATAATTCCCAGAGGAACGGTAAATAAAAAGATTCCCTGCCAGCCCCAAAGTTTGGTTAAGTAACCGCCAATAAATGGGCCTAATGTTAATCCGGTATACACCGATGCCACAGCTATTCCAAGCGCTTTGCCTCGTTTTTCTTTGGGAAAAACAGAAGTAATAATCGCCATGGCAGTACCGAAAATCATGGCTCCACCAATACCTTGAATCACCCTCCAAAAAATTAATTCGTTAATTCCGGAAGCCAAAGCACAAAAAAACGATGCAATCGTAAATATAATTAGGCCATAATTAAGTACTTTTTTACGTCCAAAAATATCGGCTAACCGGCCAAAGGGTGTTAAAAATACTGCTGCTGATAATAAAAATGAGGTGGCTACCCAGCTTAAGGTAACGGCATCAGCAGAAAACTCTTTCCCAATAGAGGGGAGAGCAATGTTGGTTGCCGAACCAATAAAAGGTGTGGCAAATGAGGCAAAAGAAGCAACGATTAATGTTGCTCGTTCTAAAAGCGCTTGATCAGATGAAGCCATGCCATTAGATTTTATTTTTGGTGTCGATAATGATAGTTACCGGACCGTCGTTTGTTAAGTTTATTTGCATATAGGCGCCAAACTCGCCGGTTTTTATTTCTTTTCCCAAATCGGCTTTCAGCTGATCAACAAATTTATGGTAAACAGGAATAGCAATTTCCGGTTTTGCTGCATGCTGATATGAGGGCCGGTTTCCTTTTTTGGTTTTGGCATGTAGGGTAAACTGACTGATAGCAAGAATCTCTCCCTCCACATCTTTTACCGATAAATTCATGATGCCCTCCTTGTCATCAAAAATTCGTAACTGGCAGATTTTGTTGCTTAGCCAACGTATGTCTTCATCGGTATCTGCATTTTCAATCCCAATTAAAACTAACAATCCTTTTTTTATGGATGATTTTATTTTGTTCTCTATTGAAACAGACGCTTCAGTAACACGTTGTATAACTGCTCTCATAAAGCTTTAAAATAATTTGGTTTTCGATTAATTGACGAAAGTAAAAAAATAGAATGAAAACTAAAGGTCAAATTGTTGAATTTTTTGTAACATTACCCCCTTTTTTTCGAAAAATTTAATAAACGCAAAAATTTTTTTATGTTACGCAAAAAAGTTTTTTTTACTTCGCTTCTATTTATTTTTTCCCAAACGCTTTTTGCCCAAATTCCCGACGGGTATTATGATAGTGCAACCGGAACAGGATTTACTTTAAAAACACAGTTACATAATATTATTAAAGATCATACTTCTGTTTCTTATACTCCCGGAGTTTGGGATGCTATTTATACTACAGACGTCCGTCCGGATGGTTTTGTTTGGGATATGTATTCCGATGTGCCCGGAGGAAGTGCAGCGTATTATTATACCCTCGGCTCAGACCAGTGTGGAAATTATTCCGGTGAAGGAAGTTGCTATAATCGCGAACATTCATTTCCTAAAAGTTGGTTTAATGATGCCTCTCCCATGTATACCGATTTATTCCATCTTTATCCTACCGATGGTTATGTAAATGGTAAAAGAGGAAACTTTCCATTTGGCGAAGTGGGAACCGTTTCTTGGGAGTCTACCAATGGCAGCAAACTTGGAGCTTGCAACTATCCGGGTTATTCTGGAACCGTTTTTGAACCAATTGATGAGTATAAGGGCGACTTTGCTCGCACTTATTTTTATATGGCTACCCGTTATGAAGATATAATTTCTTATTGGGAGACGAATGAGTCAAATGCTGATGCTGTATTAAACGGAACATCCGATCAGGTTTATGAAGAGTGGTATTTAGAAATGATTATAGAATGGCATACTAACGATCCTGTAAGTCAAAAAGAAATGGATAGAAACGATGCTGTTTATGCCATTCAGGCAAACCGCAACCCATTTATTGATCATCCTGAATTTGTTGCACAAATTTGGGGTGGCGGAGAAA
>CAZWPU010000203.1:0-3397 GCA_964635605.1 uncultured Bacteroidales bacterium
TTTGTATCCGTACATGCAGAAAATCAGCATAATGAATGGTTAGATTCAGCGAACCAGGCTTATACTAATGGTGACTATGGGCAGGCGATTAATCAATATGAAATGATTTTAGAACAAGGATACGAATCGGCTGCGTTATATTATAATTTAGGGAATGCATATTACAAACAAAATATTATTGATCAAGCGATATTAAATTATGAACGGGCACTGCTTTTTAAACCCCATGACGAAGATATTAAATATAATCTCGAAATGGCGAACAGGCTCACCGTGGATAGAATTGAAAGTCTCCCTGAATTTTTTCTTGATGTTTGGATTAGAAATTGTATTAATTGGTTTTCTTCCAATCATTGGGCAATAATTAGTATAAGTACATTTGTATTGGCACTGATTCTTATTTCTATTTATTTATATACCCGAAAATACGGAGTAAAAAAATTTTCTTTCTGGATAGGGTTAATTTTTATCCTAATTACCATTTTTTCATTATTTTTTTCATACCATCAAAAAAAGAAAATAATCATTAATGATACAGCTATTGTGATGTCTCCTTCTGTTACCGTTAAGAGCTCACCGGATGTTAGTGGAACCGATTTGTTTGTTATTCACGAAGGAACGAAGGTTTGGTTACAGGATGAGGTTGGTGATTGGAAAGAAATAAAGTTAAGCGATGGGAGTAAAGGATGGCTTAGAGCAGAAGATATTGAAGAGATTTAAAATTTGTAATTTGTCATTGGATATTAGATTCTTTCATAGAAGTTGATATATACACGAATAGCCAAATAATCAAACTTGCCTGTCTGAGTACAAAACCCTAGAGATGGCTTGACTGCCATTTTTTATTTTAATAGTCCAAAGAATATTTTGAAAGAGCTTTAAGCAGTTCCAAATGATTAAGATTAATGGATGTAGAACGTAAATCATTGATAATGTTCCTGAGAAAGTTTAATTTAGAAAATTGACAAAACAACATAGAGATTGTATGTCCAGCTATCAATACCTTTAGAATTTTGTCAGTATCATATTTATTTACAAGTGATTTTACAATCTGCGTAAAGAGTGTTAAATTTGTTTTCATGGGCAAATAGTATTTTTATGTTTAGATACCACAAAAATAATAGTTCCGGGAAACCTTATTCTAATTCATTATTATTATTATTATTATTTAGAACAGGTGTGAATATTTTTATATCTTTGATTTTAATTCATTAAAACATATTTATTAAAACATAAAAAGTAATATCAAATGGAAAAAATTAATGTACTCGTTATCGGTGGCGGAGCTTCCGGTTTACAAGCGGCTATTAGTGCTAAAACAACGCATCCTGAAAAATCTGTATTTTTGGTTCGAAAAGAGGAAAAGATGCTTGTCCCTTGTGGAATACCATATATCTTTGGTTCTTTACAGGATAGTGATAAAGATATACTTCCTGATAAACTATTAACAAATGTTGGAGTAGAAATCAGAATTGCCGAAGTCACAGCACTAGACCTTGAGAATAAGGAATGTTTACTATCCAATGGCAATAAATTCTATTTCGAAAAACTAATCCTGGCCACAGGTTCTATACCTACCAAACCCAAATGGTTAAAAGGCAATGACCTGGAAAATGTTTTTACCATCCCTAAAAACAAAATTTACCTTGATAAAATGCACGATCAACTTAAAGGTTTTAAAAAGGTGGTTACTATTGGTGCCGGCTTTATTGGTGTAGAAGTTTCGGATGAGATGAACAAAGCTGGTTGGGATGTAACCCTGGTTGAAATTGAACCTTATATTCTCAGTAAAGCTTTTGATAAAGAATTTGGGGTTAAAGCTCAAGAGTTACTTAAAACAAGAGGTGTAAAAGTAATTACGAATAAGGGTGTACAGGAAATAAAAGGCAAAGACGGCAAGGTAAATCATATTGTTTTAACCAATGGTGAAAAGATAGAAACTGATGCTGTTATTCTTTCAATGGGCTATGCACCTAATACTGATCTTGCCAAAAAATCAGGAATAGAATTAAATGACCTGGGTTTTATCAAAACCTGTGAATATATGCGGGTTAATAATTGTTCAAGTGATATTTATGCAGTTGGAGATTGTGCTGAAAAGCGCGATTTTTTAACGCGTAAACTTAATGCTACTATGCTTGCATCAACTGCGTGTGCAGAAGCCCGTATTGCCGGTATGAACCTTTATGGTCTTAGCCCTTGTAAAACATTCAGCGGAACCATTGCCATTTATGATACAGCCATTGGAGATGTGGCTTTTGGTACTGCAGGAGTTACTGAAGATAAAGCCATTAGCGAAAATTTTGATATTCTAACTGGTAGTTTTACCGGAATGGACAAACATCCTGGAACCCTTCCAGGTGCGCATGAACAAACTGTAAAACTGATTGTGGCAGCAGATTGCGGGATGATTATTGGCGGGGAAGTATGCGGTGGGACCAGTGTTGGCGAACTTACTAATCTTATTGGTTTCTTAATACAAAACCGGACAAATATCCGGACTTTATTAGCGGCACAAATCGGTACACATCCATTATTAACAGGAAGCCCGGCAGGATATCCACTGATTAAAGCAGCTGAAGTATTGGCCAAAAAATTTAAAAAATAAATCACTAGATTTATTTTTATAGCTTTGTTCTTTTTGAAAGAAGGCTTGAGCATAGTTTGGAATCATAAGCATCTTGGCTGAAATGCTATGTAACAGTTACGTTTATAAAACGTTGGGGATTGCAGCCTTTATCCCTGAATGCTTTATATATGCCTGTTCATTCCGACAGGTGGTCAATAATTTACGCTACAAGCAATCGCGGGGCTTGCCATATGAATGGTGGTTCTCCTGAAAGACAGGATCAGTCAGCCCTTCGTGATTCTATTGCTGCTTGAAGCTTTGCCAGCAGCTGGTATCGCGATGAGGTTAGTTATGCTAACTTTATGAGTGCTATTACAGGACTAGAATGGACCGAAGATGAATTTGCAAAAGCAGGGACCCATATTTTACCCTGGAGAAAATGTTTAATTACCGGGAAGGATTCAGGCGTGAAGATGATATATTACCTGATAAATTTTTCGAAAATAAATTTATGTATGGAGATCACAAAGGCGCTATCGTTGATAAGAATGATTTTCATAATAATTTAACAAATTATTATAAAGAACTTGGTTGGGATGTGAAAACATCAAAACCTAACGAAGAAATCTTAAAAGAATTGAGCCTGGACTTTACCGTTTAATTCAGATTTTAAAAGTTAAATACGCTACGAGATTTTTTTACCTCGTATCGTTTTGTTTTTTATAAAAGCGCATTTTCTGCAATATCAAACACATTAAATATACTAAGATCTATGGAGAAACGAATTCGTTCGTAAAAACTACCATAAATATCATTGCTATAATCTTT
>CAZWPU010000204.1:0-3387 GCA_964635605.1 uncultured Bacteroidales bacterium
AATAACCATCGGCGTTACATGCTTTTAACATAAAGGTATAATTCCCATCTTCAACTCTTGGATAATAAGCTTCTCTGCTTGTAGTCGGCTCACTCCAGTCAAGGTCGTAACCATCTAGTTTATATCGATAGGTAACACCATCGGGATTACTATAACTTAATCCTACATAACTGATTCTTAATTTATGAATCTGATAGGGTAAGTTAATCGGTGTAGAAAAATCTACAGGCTCATCAGAGAATAATGTTTTGGTAATAGCTACTTTTGGTGGAAACATATTTTCGCTGTCTTTTGAACGATCATATCTTACCAATCCATTAGTGGTGCCGAAAAATATTACTCCATCATTTTGTTTAAGCACGGCATTAAAATTACAATCGCCAGTAATTCCTTTTTCTTTATCCAGGATTCCAACTTCATCAGAATGAATATCGATACTACTCATACCTAAACGATGGCCTACCCAAACCTTTCCTTTATCATCAGCAATTAAACTATAACAATAGCTCGATTTTAAATCGTTATCGGTAGAAAAATATTTTATCGTATCTTCGATAAATTTAAACACTCCGTCGCCATAAGTTGCAGCCCAAATGTGGCCGTCAGCATCTTGGGTAATCGCTGTAAATTCTAATTTTACATTTCCTGCAATCGTATATTGTAAAGAATCGTTTAATACAAAAATACCGTTACTTTTTGTACCGATCCAGGGATTATTCTCATTATCAATAAAAATACATTTAATATCATTATGAGGCAAACCCTGAGTGGTATTATAAAGTTTTCGGTCTCCGGTTTTTAAATCATAAACAAAAATACCATTTTTTGTTCCGATATAAACCAAATTATCATGTCCAACAATACAATTTACATTATTCTCCAGGGTATTTAAAGAATGATAAACAAGGTTTGCCTGATTTGTTGAGGAGTTCATTCGGTAAACTCCCGAATTTTGTGTTCCAATCCACAGCCTGTTTTGAGGATCTAAATACAAGTTTGTTATTTTATCCACGGGTAATCCATTCGATTGATCAATGGTTTCTGTTTGGTTATTTTGTTTGTTAACCTTCACAATAACATTTTCGCCACCTAACCATAAATTGGTTTCTGACTCTTCGAGAGAAAGAATATTACCTTGCAGATCCTTTACATCCTGATATAAAAAAATAAGCGCTTCGCTTACATAGTATGCTAATCCATTACCATAGGTAGCAATCCAAAGATTACCTTCCCAGTCTTGATAAACTTGTTTAATAAAATTATTTGATAATCCATTTTTTGTAGAATAATTAACAATCTCTTCCGTTTTATTTCCTTCATCATCCGGATTTATTCGATAAATACCATTTCCAAATGTACTAATCCATAATCGTCCATCCTTATCACGGGTAACCGATTGTACATTTTCGTAACCCAACCCATATTGTTCGCCAATATTTACTAATCTGTATGAGTCGAAAGAATCACCTTTACTTTCTAAAGAATAAAAACCGGCGTCTCCTGTTCCTATCCAAAAAATATTGGTGGCCTCATCTTTATCGATCGTTTGAACAGTTATATAAGATAACTCATCCACCGAATATACCTCTTCGAGATTATTTTCTGTAATTCTAAACAATTGCAATCCATTTCCTGTTCCTACAAGTAATTTATTATCATCAACTGTTTTTAGGGTATACACAATTTCTCCTTGGAAAGCTTGTTGAAATGAATCAATTTGAAATTTCTTATTTATTCTTATTAGTCCGTTATTTTGTGAGGCAATCCAAATACTTCCGTTTTTATTGCCATCAATAGCTGTAATTGAACTATTAAAAAGATTATTTGTTTCTAAACGATTAAAATGGATTCCATCATAGTAGGTTATTTCCCCGGAGTTATGTCCAAACCATAAAACACCCTTTTCATCGAGGAAACTTGATGTTACAAAGCCGCTGGTAAGTGTATCATCGGCTCTGCTAACGGTAAAATCGAAACCATTATACCGGCAAAGTCCTTCGCCTGTACCTATCCATAAAAAACCGTTTTTATCTTCGTTTATAGTATAAACAAAAGGGTGGCTTAACCCTTCTTCGATATTATATTCTTTAAACTGATAGATTTGTCCTAACACGGAGTGACAAGTAAATACCAGAAAAAAGAAAATTATGAAAATTTTTAATTTTGAATGAAACATATACACAAAAGATTAATCGTTTTTCTTCTTAACACCAATGGAATATTTATATGTTGGCACACCACCAATTGGAATGGTGTAAAAAGGTAATAGTTCGCCATACTGGTTTTTAACTGAGATTACCACGTTGTTATTTTTTACAGGTGGATTTTTACGTTTAATAAATTGAAAATCGAGAGAGGTGCCAATTTCCTCATCCAGTATTTTAAACTGATTTTGAGCCCACACGTCATCACCTGATGCTTTACACAATAGGCCCTGTCGTGCAACAGAAACAACACGAATCATCCCATCGCTATCCCAGTCAAAATTTTTCTGTTCTACCGAAATGGTTCGGTCATCAATATAAGGATAGATATGAGAAACTTCATTAGGATCGTTGTGCATTCGGAAGCTATATTCATAAGCAAAAGCGTTCGCACCTTCAATTCGAATATTTTGAGTTGGTGAAGTACTTACAAAGTATCGATACATATTTCCATCATCGCCTTCTACGCCTTCGCAAATCATTTTAAAAATATATCCTCCGTATTTTTTTACCAGTTCACCCTCCGTTGGGTTAAAGGGGCCAAAAGTGTACCAGTTGTTATCATATCTGGGATTTTCGCCAAAAACCTTGGTTGCCAGCATATTCCCGCTTCGATATTCACCCACAGGATCAATCCCTTTAGCATCCTCATTTTCAAATGCCCCAGTACCTCCATAAATTGAATAAGATATTTTGGTATCCCAAAAGCCATTGATTTCATCGATCTCACCTCCCACATCAGGATCAAAAACCCTGATGAAAATCGGGCTGGTATGTTCTTCGGGAATCACAAAAAAGAACGTTTGTGAAAAATCATCATCACCCCATGATGTTTCTGCTTTGGGCCCAAACGTCATAAGATAAGGAATATTTTCATCCTCGGCTGGGACCGGTTGGGCCAGCAAATAAAGTCCTGCAAATAAAAAAAGGGATGTAATTATTATTTTTTTCATATCTAATCCAATTTAACCAATTAAAAACGCAATATAGGTATAATCTTTTCAAATTAATCGCTTCGTCGTCGATCTTTTCCTTGTCCTATAACCACAATATTCTTATAAACACCTTGTTTTTCAGAATTACCCTGTCGGTCGGGTTTACTAACAACTCCTAACTGAACAATATAACTTCCCGGAGCCGTATAAATATGGGTAGCTTCAATACCTCCTGTTTTTCGTCCATC
>CAZWPU010000205.1:0-3303 GCA_964635605.1 uncultured Bacteroidales bacterium
GAAATTAAATTACCCGAAAGATTCCCTCCAAACTTTTTAATCACTTTTTCTTGCTTTTTTTTAAATTCCTCATATTCTTTTACTTTCTGCTCTAGCTCAGTTTCGCGTCGAGCTGATTCTTCCTGGGTGGCTTGTAATTCTTCCATGTTTTGGCGCATCTCTTCTTCCTGAGCTTTCATTTCTTCGGCTTGTTGCTGCGTTTTTTCTAATAACTCGGCAGTGCGGATATTAATTTTTGCTGAAGAATAGGTAGAAGCAATACTCTCACCAATTTTTTCAACAAATTCGATTTGATATTTCTCAAAAGGTTTGAATGAAGCCATTTCTATAGCACCAAAAACTTCTTCGTTAAGTTTTAGTGGAACAATGAGTAAACTCCTCGGATTTTCATTTCCCAAACCTGAGGTAATCGAAATATAATCATCCGGAATATCGGTCATATAAATTGTTTCACTTTCCTGAATAGCTCTTCCGATAAGACCTACGCCAGGTTCAATACGTTTTTCCAAAAACTTCTTCCTATTGTAAGCATAGGCTGAACTCATCTCAATATAAGGATTGTCGGGATCATCATCATTTAAAATAAATAACCCGCCTTGATTTGCATCACAATATTTTACCAGATTACTAATTATATCGTAGGATAACTTAGTTAAATCATCATTATTTTGGCGGAGAATCTCACTAAATTTAGCCATTCCTTGCGATGCCCAGTTTCTTTGTTCATCTTCTTTTTTACGTTTTTTTTCTTCTTCGGTAGCATGTTTCAGATTGGTTCGCATATCCAATAATGCATTTCCAAGATTATCTTCATCACTTAATGGTACATATGGGCTATCGAAATTGTATATGCCAATTTCTAAAGCAAATTCAGTGGTTTCTTTTAATCCACGGATTAAATTATTAAGTGCCCCCGCCATTTCACCAATTTCATCGTTAGTTTCCTTAATTTGTTTTTTAGGCATTATGCCTTTACCCATTTCCAGTAAAATTCCTTTTACTTTTCTTATGGGGGTAATAATTACTCTGGAAAGATATAATGCAATAGAAATGGCAATAATAACTAAAATAATACCTGCAATAAAAATAAAACTTTCAAGTCGGTCAAAAGAATCTGCCATTTCATTCCGGGCTTCAATAACCTTTTGATCTAACTGTTTCGATAATTGGTTTAATTTTTCTATTATCTCGTCACTTAAAGTAATTAATTCACCATCTTCTTCTACCAATGGATAGATTTCAAACATTAAAACAAATGCATCATCATAACTTTCAAAAGTTGATAAGCTATTCATTACTTTTTGATGTAAAGGGAAAAGCGTATCTTGAATCGTAGTATAAATTTCATTATATCTTTCTTGTTTATCTTCTTCCCATTGACCTGATAGTTTCTCAATTTCTTTATGTATTTCCGGGAAATTTTTCTGGTGTAAATCTTTTAATCGTACTTTATCAGGAGTATCTTGTTTTTTATCGATATAAACCCAATTTTTAATTAACATCTTCGATGAAATCATTAAATTGGATAGTTCCCTGATTAATTCGGAGGATGGGGTATAAACATTAGAAATTTTTTCGTTAGTCTTAATGCTTTCTTTTAAAGTAGAGTTAATTAAATAAATGTTAGCCAATATAGCTAGGGTAACAATACTAAATCCCAGAATTAATTTTTTTGCAATAGTAAATCTAAATTTCATAACAAGTGTACATCTATTTTTGAATGCAAATATAGCTTATTTAAAGAGTTTCTAATATAGTAATTAATTTTATATTGGTTTTAAAATTTAATAATTAATTTAAAGATTTTTTGATATAAATGCTGTATTTCAATTTGTTATAGAAATTAATTATTGGTGATAAATATCCTGAGGATATCGTATATCTTCTAAAAAAAGCCCATGGGCTGGTACGGAAGCACCTGCATCCGCTCTATTTTTATTTTCAACGATTTGTTTAAAATCATCTAATGTTAATTTTTCTTTTCCTACATCTATTAATGTCCCTACTATAGCACGAACCATATTCCGCAAAAATCGATCGGCTTTAATGGTAAAAATTAGACGATAATCATCTTTAGAACATCTTGCTTCGGAAACATTACAGATATTTGTTTTTACATCGGTATTAATTTTGCTAAAGCTGGTAAAATCATCGTATTCTAATAATACTCGGGCAGCTTTATTCATCATTTCTACATTTAAGTCAGTTGGTAAATACCATGAAGTATCATTAATAAATACATCTTTTCTTTGATGAAGGTAATATCTGTAGGTTCTTTCGTTAGCATCAAAACGTGCGTGTGCTTCATTATTCACTTTTACAATTCTGAAAAGGGCTATATCATTGGGCAAAAAATTGTTTAATTTAAATACAAGTTTTAAATCTTTATCTAAACCTTCGTGTTTACTATCAAAATGGGCTACAAAAAAACTAGCATGAACTCCACTATCTGTTCTCCCGGCTCCTGTAATTTCAATATCTTCTCGTAAAATGGTAGAAAAGGCTTTGGTTACTATCTCTTGCACGGTTGATGCATTGGGTTGAATTTGCCAACCATGATAATTAGTGCCTTTATAACTTAATTGTACAAAATATCTTTCTTTCACTTTTTTTAATAGGTCTAAAAAACATCTTTTATGGTAAAAGAATTATTATTGATAGAAAAGGTATCTCCGATTTTTAAATCTTTCATTGCATTATAAACCGGAACTTGCGTTGAGATAGCGTAAACACTTTCATTGTCGACTGTAATTTTTCCTAAAGCAGCAGAAACAAACATTTTTTGTTTATCGGTAATAATAACAGCTCCAAATTCTACTTTTTCTGAAATTCTTTCAGGATCAACCTTTTTGACCAGTTTAAGATCTTCTAAAAATTTATTCATCTGCTTTACTTGCAGATCTTTTTTCTTCATCATATCTTCTTTAAAAGGATCAAACATATCATGATCCCCTTCATAATCATTAGCTGTTTGAATAATTTCCTGAATTCGGTCTTTGCTCGTCTTAATATTTCTTTCAAGAAGTTCAATACAAGATTTTATAATATTTTTCTTTACTGCTTTCTTTTCCATAGCTATAATCATATTAAAATCAAATATACAAAATTAATGTTTGTTCCAAAATCTTCAAATACCTTTTGTCAACTTTAAACGGAATAAACCTTATTTAAGATTTTTGGTCTAAAAAATTAATAAATCTAAGAATTTATTTCTATGGGATTTTTATTAAATTGGTCAGCTAAAAACTATAAAATTATTAAAAAATGAAGAAATTAAGTAAAATTTCAATGGTTCTATTATCA
>CAZWPU010000206.1:0-3290 GCA_964635605.1 uncultured Bacteroidales bacterium
CATTTTTAACAAATAATCATTAAGTAACACTCCGTATTGTAAACCGGCTTCGTAAGGTTCTCCTTTTACTGTTAAAAAAGGTACACCCTCTTTAACAGCCAGTTCTCCATTTCGAAATATCCTTTTGCCATTATCGTTAATTTCATAATGATAAGGTTGGGCATTAAGCTCCAATATAAGTAAAAAGCAAAGAGCTAATAAAAAAAAAGATCGTAATTTCATCATACCTATATTTTTGTAATTTATAAAATTACGAAAATATCTTAAAAACCCAGTTATATACTAATAGAAACAATTATGAATTTTACTGGTAGAGCAAGAATATAAAAAATAAAATTTTATTTTAATTATTCAGATCTCGTTAAACAAAATAAAAAAAATCAGGCAGAAGAGCCAAAACAGTAATTTTGACACTAAACATTCTTTAATTTATTTTGTTCAAAGAAATAAAAACAGAACAATCCTTCAATAAATATGCTAATAAAAAGATTTATCGTAATTTTAATGATGGTATAAAAACAAAATTCTGAAAAACAGAGGTTAAACAAAAAACTAATTTATAATACCCAATGGATAAATTTTCATTTACCGGCAATTCCGACATAGATGCAATAGAAAAAATCTACGAACAATATAAATCAAACCCTGAAAGTGTTGACAAGCAATGGCAAAAATTTTTTCAGGGTTTTGAGTTTGCTCAAAAGAAGTACCCTGTTTCAAACCATACTGGTGAATTATTGGATAATGAATTTAAAGTAATCAATTTAATCGAAGGCTATAGAAAACGAGGCCATCTTTTTACTAAAACCAATCCGGTAAGAATCAGAAGAAAATACTCCCCTACCCTTGCTTTAGAAAACTACGGCTTAAGCGACAAAGACTTAGATATCATTTTCCAGGCAGGCAAAAATATAGGTATTGGAGCAGCAACGCTCCGTGATATAGTTAACCATCTCGAAACAACCTATTGTCAATCGATCGGCGCTGAATATATGTTTATTCGTAATCCCGAAATTGTTAGCTGGTTGCAACAAAAAATGGAGCCACAAAAAAATATTCCGGACTTTACTCCCGAAGAACGAAAACATATTTATAACCATTTGAAACAAGCCGTAGGATTTGAAAATTTTATCCATCGCAAATTCATCGGTCAAAAGCGTTTTTCCTTAGAAGGTGCAGAGTCGCTTATTCCTGCGCTGGATGCGGTAATTGAAAAAGGAGCCAATATGGGAATCCAGGAATTTATTATTGGGATGTCGCATCGTGGCCGTTTAAATGTATTAGCCAATATTTTGGAAAAACCTGTTGAAGATATTTTTGCGGAATATCTAAGTGAAGAGTATGACGAAAACATTGCCTTAGGTGATGTAAAATACCATTTAGGATATGGAAATACGGTAAAGACCAAAGATGGCAAAAAAGTTCGATTGAATTTAGCGCCCAACCCATCGCACCTGGAAGCGGTAGGCCCGGTGGTGCAAGGCATTGCCAAAGCAAAAATTTGGAAAAAATATAATCACGATTATAATAAGCTGGCACCCATTATCATTCATGGCGATGCAGCTATTGCCAGTCAGGGTGTAGTTTATGAAACCATTCAAATGTCACAACTAAAAGGCTACCGAACCGGCGGAACCATTCACCTTGTAATTAACAACCAGGTTGGATTTACGACCAACTATCTGGATGCCCGCTCGAGCACCTATTGTACAGATATTGCCAAAGTCACCAAATCGCCTATATTCCATGTAAATGGCGATGATGCCGAAGCTTTAATTTATACCATTCAACTTGCCATGGAGTTTAGGCAAACCTTCCATACCGATGTCTTTATTGATATTCTTTGCTACCGCAAACACGGGCACAACGAAGGCGATGAACCCAGATTTACTCAACCTTTACTTTATAAAGAAATTAGCAAACATCCCAACCCGAGAGATATTTACAGCAAATTTTTAATCGAGAAAAAAATTTGTTCACAATCGGAGATTAAAACCTCTGAAAAAGAGTACAATGATTTTCTGGAGGAAAAGCTAATCATAGCTAAGAAATCCGATAAACTTTCTATTAAACAATTTTTAATTGAGGATTGGAAAAAATTTGATGATGTAAATTCATCAGAGTTACAAAATAATCCTATTACAGCTTTAAGCAAGAAAAAACTCAAATCTATAGCTTCAAAAATTAATCATTTACCCAAAGAGTTCAAATTCTTTAAAAAAGTAGAAAAACTAACTGAGGAACGTAATAAGATGATTGAAAATGAACAGTTGGATTGGGGTATGGCAGAATTGTTAGCTTATGGAACACTGGTTGACGAAGGACATCCGGTACGTTTAAGCGGGCAAGATTCTGAACGGGGAACTTTTTCACACAGACATTCGACTTTAACTATTGAAGACAGCGATCAAAAATATATTTCTTTAAAACATATCAGTAAAAAACAAGCTTCATTTCATGTTTTTAATTCACCCTTATCAGAATATGGCGTGTTAGGTTTTGAATACGGTTATGCCATGGCTATCCCGGAAGGACTCACTATTTGGGAAGCTCAGTTTGGCGATTTTAATAATGCAGCACAAATCATTATCGATCAATATATCAGCTCTGCTGAAGAAAAATGGGGATTAAAAAACGGGATAACACTATTTCTACCACATGGCTATGAAGGCCAGGGGCCAGAACACTCAAGTGCCCGAATGGAAAGATTCCTGGCATTATGTGCCAATAATAATATGCAGGTTGTAAACCCTACCACGCCGGCTAACTTTTTCCATGTTTTAAGAAGACAGGTATATAAAGATTTCACAAATCCAATGATTGTTTTTACGCCCAAAAGCCTGTTACGACATCCTAAATGTATCTCATCACTGGAGGAATTAGCTAACTCTTCTTTTCAAGAAGTTATTGATGACACTAATGTAATAGAAAAAGAAGTTAGAAGAGTAATTTTTTGCACAGGCAAAATTTATTACGACCTGCTTGAAAAAAAAGAAGAATATGATGCTAAAGATATAGCCCTCATTCGTGTTGAGCAGTTGCATCCATGGCCTGAAAATGAGATTAAAAAAATCATCCAAAAATACCCAAATACTTTACGCTGGATATGGTTGCAAGAAGAACCTGAAAATATGGGGGCCTGGCGATATGTAAAAAACAAATTTGAAAGATTCGATATTCTTCCTTTGGCAAGGCTGGCAAGTGGCAGTCCGGCGGTAGGATTAAACAAACTGCATGTTTTAGGCCAGCAGGAAATAATTGGTAAAGTTTTTAGAAAATGTACCTGCGAA
>CAZWPU010000207.1:0-3278 GCA_964635605.1 uncultured Bacteroidales bacterium
CTTGTTCATATGCATCGATTAATTGTCTTTTTACCTGGTCGTAAATTTTTTCGTGGACAATCACCCTGCGTGTGGATGTACAACGTTGTCCTGCAGTGCCCACTGCACCAAATACAATCGAAGGGATGGCCATTTTAAGATCTGCGGTATCAGAAACGATAACCGCATTATTACCTCCTAATTCAAGAATGGTTTTTCCCAGTCGTTTGCCAACAATTCCCCCAACACGTTTACCAACAGCGGTAGATCCTGTTACAGAAAATAATGGAATTCGTTTGTCTTCTAAGAAATTATCTCCTAAAACCGATGATTTGGCAATAATTAAATTGAATACTCCTTCCGGCACATCATTTTTCTTTAACACTTTTTGAATGATGTTCATGGTTGCAATTGCCGACAGTGGAGTTTTAGAGCTTGGCTTCCAGATTACCACATCTCCGGCTATAGCTGCTAACATGGTGTTCCATGCCCAAACCGCTACCGGGAAATTAAACGATGTAATTAATCCAACCAATCCTACAGGATGGTATTGATCGTACATTCTGTGGTTTCTAAGTTCTGAATGCATGGTAAATCCATTGAGCAATCGTGATTGGCCTACGGCAAAATCACAGATGTCTATCATTTCCTGTACTTCACCTAGTCCTTCCTGGTATATTTTACCCATTTCGAGCGTTACCAGTTTGCCTAAATCCTCTTTGGCTTCGCGAATAGCCAAACCGATTTGTCGAACAATTTCTCCCCGTTTAGGAGCTGGTATTTCTCTCCATATTTTAAAAGCTTCTTGTGCTTTGGCAATTACTTTTTCGTAATCATCAAGCGTTGCATTTTTTACTTTAGCAATCTCATTTCCATCGATGGGTGATACCGACGAAGTCAGTGCTCCGTCTGTATCAAACCATTCAGTACCTGTTGTTACACCGGGGTTAATATCTTTGATTCCCAGGCGCTCTAATAATTCTTGTATATTAAATTCTTTTGTTGTCATTTTTATCTCTTTTTTTATTAATCTTCCATAAATGGATATTTATAACTTACCGGAGGTACAAAGTTTTCTTTTATTGTACGTGGAGTTAACCAACGCATTAGATTGATTCTTGACCCTGCTTTATCGTTCGTTCCTGATCCTCGAGAACCTCCAAAAGGCTGTTGATTTACAACCGAACCGGTTGGTTTATCGTTAATATAGAAATTGCCGGCTGCATGGGTTAGTTTTTTCATGGCATCTTCAATAATATACCGGTCTTTTGAAAATATTGAACCGGTTAACCCGTAAATGGATGTATTATCAACCAATTCGACTGTTTTGTCCCATTTGGTATGATCATAAATGTAAATGGTAAGAATTGGGCCGAAAAGTTCTTCTTCCATAGTCACATAATGCGGATCTTTGGTTAATAAAATGGTCGGTTCAATATAATATCCTTTTGCTTTATTATAATTACCGCCAAACAAAATTTCTACCTCTTCATCTTTTTTGGCGCGGTCAATAAATCCTGCCAGTTTATCGAATGATGCTTCGTCAATTACAGCATTCACAAAATTGGAAAAATCTTCTACCGGACCCATTTTCAGGGTATCTATGTCGCATTTCATTTCTTCCAGTATTTCTTCCCATCGGTTATCCGGAATATAAGCTCTTGAAACGGCAGAGCATTTTTGTCCCTGATACTCAAATGCTCCACGTGTTAATGCTGTAGCTACCTGCGCTGAATTGGCTGATTCGTGCATTAAAACAAAATTTTTACCTCCTGTTTCACCCACAATGCGAGGATATGCTTTAAATTTATGAATATTGTTCCCAATTTCTTTCCATATATTTTGAAAAACAGCTGTTGAGCCGGTGTAATGAATTCCTGCAAAATCAGGATGTGAGAAAATAACTTTTCCTGCGGTGGGTCCCGATACAAAAATTAAATTTATCACACCATCAGGAAGACCTGCTTCCATAAATATTTCCATAATAATCCGGGCGGCATAAATTTGTGTGTTGGATGGTTTCCAAACCACAGTATTGCCCATCATGGCAGGTGCTGAAGGAAGATTTCCTGCAATAGCCGTAAAGTTAAAGGGTGTAAGTGCAAAAATAAAACCCTCCAATGGGCGCTGTTCTACACGATTCCATATCTTTTCGTCAGAATCTGGCTGCTCATTATAAATTTCGGTCATGTACTGAACATTGAATCGCAAAAAGTCAGACAACTCGCAAGCTGCATCAATTTCAGCCTGATGGACTGATTTTGACTGTCCCAGCATAGTTGCCGCATTAATTCTTGCCCGGTAAGGGCCTGAGATCATCCCTGCTGCTTTCAAAAAAATAGATGCACGTTGTTTCCATGACATATTAGCCCATTTTTTTCGAGCCTTTAGGGCTGACTCAATAGCATCCTTAACATGGCTTTCATCTCCACGGTTATAATGACCTAATAAATGCTGATGATCATGCGGAGGATGAATTTCAATTTTCTTATCCGTTGTAATGTGCTTGCCATTAATTACCATAGGTACATCAATGACATTTGAACTGGCTTCTTCGAGAACTTTAACCAGCTCTTCTCTTTCCGGGGATCCTTTTTTATACGATAATACCGGTTCGTTTTCAGCCGGTGGTGCGAAATATAAATTTTTTTGCATGGCAGTATTTATTTTATTTGTTCAACAATATATTAGTAATTTTTACGATATGCAAATATATGCATATCGTGCAATTTTACAACAAGATTTTTATCATGTTTATAAACTTTACATCATGGTTAATGTGTATGAATAACAAAAAAAAAGGAGTGTTGTTTAATTATTTCTTTACTATTTATAGAAGGCTAATATTAAAGCTACCAGATTGTTTTGCAGTGATTTAGTAAAGAAAAAAATATTATTGTCTTACCAAATATCTCTACATATCCTTTTTAACTGAGTTTTTTAGAGCAAAATTCCAGATTATATTAGATAATAATGTGTTATACAAATTGTATTAATTTATTATTTTTTTCAATCGTTGTGTATATATTTGCATATAGAAAAACATTATTATGGCAGGACCTAAAGGATCAAAATATTACGATATTTTTTTAAAATTTAAAGTGTGGTTAGAAAATACCAATAACCAGAGCATTTTAGGCGATGGGAAATTTGAATTACTGGATTATATTGATCAGTTAGGCTCGTTAAAAGCTGCTGCTGATAAGTTAGAAGTAAGCTACAGAAAAGCCTGGGGGATGCTTAAGGATGCTGAAGAAAAACTGGGCTTCTCATTGGTGGAAAAACACCGGGGGGGGCAA
>CAZWPU010000208.1:0-3230 GCA_964635605.1 uncultured Bacteroidales bacterium
TGCGATAATTATCTTTAGCCATATTTTTATGCTTATGCCCTTACAGGGCGATTTATTATTACTGGTTTATCTGCGGGGCGATGCCCCGTGTTTGTGCTAATGCCGTTTCAGGGCAATTTATAAATTTATTATAATGTTTTTAATTTTTAAATGAATAAAAATTAATCAATTTAAATCATAATACTTTTTTTATCAAAAAAGGCTGAAAGCCTTAAAGCAATAATTAAGGGCAACGCCCTTTTAATTTAGCATGAAACAAAAATCACGCCCTGAAAGGGCATTAGCCATTTAATCCCAGAGAAATTCTTCCTTGAAATCAACGTTATACTTTTTCAAAAATGCTTTATATTCATCTTTAAAGCTAATCTTTTGATGATGGGTCTCTTGATTTTCAATATATCGAATTACAACATCTATTTCCGATGGGTTAACAGAAAATATTCCGTATCCATTTTGCCAGTAAAATTTGCTATATTCTTTGCCTTTGGTTTTTATCCACTTAGAAGATTGCTTTTTTATTTCTTCTAATAATTTCATTTGGGTAATTTTTCTTGATAGTGTACATAGAATATGAATGTGATTGCTGTATCCACCTACTTTTACAGGATTACACTCCAGACCTTTGCATATTCCTCCAATATACTCGAAGAGAGAATTTTTTATTTCTTCTTTTATTAAAGACAGTCTCCCTTTTGTACTGAAGGTGATATGAACATAAACTTTGGATAATGATTGAGCCATATTTTTATGCTTATGCCCTTACAGGGCGATTTAATATTGCTTGTTTATCTGCTGGGCGATGCCCCGTGTTTGTGCTAATGCCCTTTCAGGGCAAATATTTAACTTAATTTATGTCCTTTGAGATGTTAATTTTTTTAAAAACTATATCCTTTATAATTTTCCCATTCAAGTTAATTTTCAGTTTTAAAAGTTTTTTCACCATAAAAAGGCTGAAAGCCTTAAAGCAATAATTAAGGGCAACGCCCTTTTAATTTAGCATGAAACAAAAATCACGCCCTGAAAGGGCAACAGCAAAAATCAAATGAGAAACATCAAAATCAACCTACTGATAAGCTCAGAACCTGACTATTCGGCAGGCAAACTCTGAACTCAGAACTTTTAACTATTTAGATATCGGCTGTGCATAAGCCACCACATCTTTTCCAGTAATTTCTTTATCGCATAAAATAATTAATCGCTCCAGTACATTTCTGAATTCACGGATATTTCCTGTCCAGCTTATTTTTTTTAGTTCTTCAATGGCATCGTCAGCAATAATTTTTTTACTTGCTCCGTAATCGGCACAAATGAGTTCATTAAAATGTTCGGCCAACAGCGGAATATCTTCTTTTCTATCATCTAAAGAAGGTACATCGATTAAGATTACGCTTAATCGGTGGTACAGGTCTTCGCGAAACCTGTTTTTCTCAATCTCTTGTTTAAGATTTTTATTGGTTGCTGCAATAATTCTTACATCCACATGGATATCTTTATCGCTGCCTACTCTTGATATCTTTTTTTCTTCCAGCGCTTTTAATACTTTGGCCTGTGCATTCAAGCTCATATCTCCGATTTCATCTAAAAAGATGGTTCCTGTATGCGATTGTTCAAATTTCCCTTTGCGCTGTTTGTGTGCCGATGTAAATGCTCCCTTTTCATGCCCGAATAGTTCGCTTTCAATTAATTCGGAAGGGATGGCCGCGCAGTTAACTTCGATAAATGGCCCGTTTGCACGTTCACTTTTTTCATGTAACCAGCGTGCTACTAATTCTTTTCCCGAACCATTTGGCCCGGTGATGAGTACTCGTGCATCGGTAGGAGCCACTTTCTCAATCATATCTTTAACTTTGGTAATTGCTTCGGATTCTCCGACAATATCGAATGTTTTGCTTACTTTCTTTTTTAATGTTTTGGTTTCATTTACTAGGGTCGATTTATCCATGGCATTGCGGATAGTTACCAGCAGCCGGTTTAAATCCAATGGTTTTTCGATAAAATCATAGGCTCCTTTTTTGATTGTTTCCACAGCTGTATCGATATTGCCGTGTCCGGAAATCATAATAACCGGTATTTCATAATTGATTTTAAAGATTTCTTCCAAAACCTCTATCCCGTCTTTTTGCGGCATTTTGATGTCGAGAAGTACAATATCGTATTTATTTTCTTTAAAAAGGGTTAATCCCTCATCACCATCGGCAGCCAAATCTACCTGATGCTCTTCATATTCTAAAATTTCCTTTAAGGTATCACGAATACTTTTTTCGTCGTCAATTACCAATATCTTAGCCATAGGTTTAAATTTTGCTGTTTAGTATTTTATCCATTAATCCTTCTTTTATAGCAAAGTTGGATTGAATAATCGTTTTTAATTTTAACTTTTTGAGTATAAAATTAACAAAAATACTTGCCAGAACAATCATTTCCACGCGAACGATTTCAAGTCCCTTCATTTTTAGGCGTTCTGCGGTGGTAGATTGTATTAATTCCTGATGAAGATTTTTGTAATCATCAAGGTTAATCAGGTAGTGGTTCTCTTTTTTTATATGATCAGGAATGCTTTTGTTTTTAGCCATGATCATGGCTCTAAAACTATCAAAGGTTCCGGAACAGCCAATTAATTTTGAGGGGTGATATTTTTTAACAGCTTCATATAAAGGAGTTAGGTTATTGTCGATATAATTTTCAACAGCAGCAATCTCATGGGTTGTAATTGGATCCGAGGGATTAAACTGATCTAATAGCCGGGCAATTCCAAGGTCAAAGCTTTTTTTCCATAAAAATCCGGATTTATGGGCAATGATAAATTCATTGCTCCCTCCACCAATATCTAAAATTAAAGCATTGTGCTCATTAAATTCAACAGTTTGTTTTACCCCACGGTAAATTAACTCTGCTTCTTCATCACCAGAAATAATTTGAATTTTTATGTTGAATTGTTTTTCCAGGGTCTTAACCAATTCTTGTCCGTTTTGAGTGCTTCTTACACCTGAGGTTGCAGTAGTAAAGATTTGGTCTACATTATATTTTTGAATAGTTTTTAAGTGTTTATCTATAGCATCTATTGCACGTTGAAACGCTTCAGATGAAATTTTTCTTTGGTTGATGCCACCCTTTCCAAGTTTTATCCCGGCTTTATCTTTAAAAATTATTTTAAAATTTTTGTTTTGAGATACTTCTGCAATAAGCAGATTAAAAGTGTTGGTGCCCATGTCAATTATGGCAATTTTCAT
>CAZWPU010000209.1:0-3217 GCA_964635605.1 uncultured Bacteroidales bacterium
ATAATATTTGCAGCACCTTCAGGTCCCATAACGGCAATCTCAGCTCCCGGCCATGCAAAAACAAAATCAGCATTTAAGTGACGTGAATTCATGGCAATATATCCACCACCATAGGCTTTACGAAGGATTACTGTAATTTTTGGTACAGTAGCTTCAGAATATGCGTAAAGCACTTTAGCCCCATGACGAATAACACCGGCGTGTTCCTGATCAACACCTGGCAAGTATCCGGGGAGGTCAACCAACGTTACGATAGGAATATTAAATGCATCGCAATATCTTATAAATCGCGCTGCTTTATCAGAACAATCCACATCTAATACTCCTGCAAGCACTAGAGGTTGATTACAAACAAACCCAACGGTTTCTCCGTTAATACGTCCAAAACCAATAACAATATTTCTAGCCCATAACTCCTGAATCTCAAAAAATTCAGAACCATCGGTAATACCGCGGATAACATCACGAACATCGTAAGGTTCTTTTGGATTACCAGGAACAATTTCATCAATTTTAAATTCTGGCTTTGGATCTTTGGGTTCAAACGGACGAGCTTTTTGTCCGTTATTCCATGGAATGTAAGTAATTAGTTCCTTAATTTTATCAAAACATTCTATTTCGCTTTCGGCATAAAAATGGGCATTACCAGTAATTTCACTGTGTACACGTGCGCCACCCAAATCTTCCATAGATATTTCTTCACCCAATACGGTTTTAATTACTTCGGGTCCGGTGATAAACATTTTTGATATCTTATCAACCACAAAAACAAAATCAGTTAATGCAGGAGAATAAACAGCTCCACCAGCACATGGGCCAAGAATTACCGATATTTGTGGGATAACTCCTGATGCAGTTGTGTTACGATAAAAAATTTCGCCGTAACCAGCCAAAGAATTTACCCCTTCCTGAATACGTGCGCCTCCAGAGTCGTTAATTCCAATAATTGGAACTCTCATTTTCATAGCATGATCCATGATTTTGGTAATTTTTCTGGCGTGCATTAATCCAAGCGATCCTCCGGCAACAGTAAAATCTTGTGCATAAATACATATCGGAGCACCAAAAATTGTTCCTGTGCCAATAATAACACCATCACCATGGAGAATTTTTTTATCCATGTTAAAGTCACGAGCTTCGTGCTCTACAAATAAATCATATTCGTGGAATGAGTTTTCATCCAACAAAGTAATAATTCTTTCACGAGCAGTCATTTTACCCATAGCCACTTGTTTTTCAATGGCTTTTTCGCCTCCACCCTGGAGTACTTTTTCTCGCTTTTTTTGAAGTTCAAGAATTTTTCTTTTCAAAGACATATCTTGTACATTTAGTTAATATTAGCTTATTTAGCTTGTAAGCATCATAAGTAGTTTATTATAAAAAAACAGTACAACGTTACAAAATCCATTTTATTCAAAAAAATTTAATTTTAACAATAATTATATTAATAATTACAAAACCCTTTAAATCAAATGTATAATTTAGATAATATTTTAAGATTATTTTTATACTACATTAAATTATTTGGGAGCTAATCTATAAAGAAATAAGCTGATGAGTGCATAAAACAGGTTAGGTAGCCAAACAGCAAATAATGGATTCATTGTTCCGTTAACCGCAAACATTGTAGAAAATCGCATGAAAAGGATATAAGAAAAACTGAGCAATAATCCGAAACCAATATGCATTCCTATTCCACCTCTAATTTTTCGGGATGATAAGCTAACGCCAATTAAGGTAAGAATAAAAGTAGAAAATGGATATGCAAATCGTTGGTATTTATCAATCAATAAACTAATAATATCAGCACCTTGCATTTTTTGTTCTTCAATATAATCATTCAGCTGATGTATATTCATTGTTTCAGTAAAATAATCTATCCGCTTAAATTCTTCAGGTTCCATGTTTAAAGCAGTATCAATGGATGTCCCGGTAATAATTTCTTCTTCGAAACCATTTATTTCGCGGATATAATAATTTCGTATTGTCCATTTATTATTTGTAGAATCCCACTTAACATAATCAGACATTAATTTTGATTGAAGATTCCCACTTTCATCAAATTGTTCCATGGAAAATTTATAGCCTATATCATTTGTAGCATTATAACTATTCATATAAATAAATACACCAGGTTCAATTTGTCGGTGGATATTTTTATCGGTATTACGTACAGGATTTTTAATATATTTATATGTAAAATCAAGTCGTACAACATTGGCAGGAGGGATAATATATGCTAACAGTGCAAAATTAAAAAGCGCAATGATTAACGCAGAAATAAAATAAGGATAAAGCATCCGTCGAAAACTTACTCCACTACTTAATATGGCTATAATTTCAGTATTATAAGCCATTTTAGAGGTAAAAAATATTACCGCAATAAAGGTAAACAGGGAACTAAAAAGATTGGCGAAGTAGGGAATAAAATTCATGTAATAATCAAAAACAATCGCTCTAAGCGGAGCTTCCTTTTCGATAAAATCTTCGATCTTCTCTGAAATATCAAAAACTACAGCAATACTTATAATCAGTAAGATTGCAAAAAAGTAAGTTCCCAGGAACTTCTTAATAATATAAATGTCAATTTTTTTGAATCCCATAAATCTCATAATCTAACTGCAAGTTTATGAATCATTTCATTTTTCCATGTAGCAAATGATCTGTCAATTATTCTTTTTCGAGCTTCGGTAACCAGCCACAAATAAAAACTTAAATTATGTAAACTGGCAATTTGTGCTCCCAAAATTTCTTTCGATATAATTAAATGCCGCAAATAAGCCTTCGAAAAACTTTCATCAACAAAAGACGCTCCATTTTTTTCGATCGGGGTAAAATCATTTTTCCATTTTACATTTTTAATATTAATAATACCATCTCGGGTAAATAACATCCCGTTTCGTCCATTACGAGTTGGCATAACACAATCAAACATATCAACTCCTCGTGCAATACCTTCTAAAATGTTAACAGGCGTACCAACACCCATCAGATATCGTGGTTTGTTTTTCGGTAGAATTTCATTAACCACCTCAATCATGTCATACATTTCCTCAACAGGTTCGCCAACAGATAATCCTCCTATGGCATAGCCATCTCCATCATAGGAAGCAATAGTATTTGCCGACTCAATACGTAAATCTTTATACACACTACCTTGTACTATAGGGAAATAGGTTTGTTTGTGTCCATACAGAGGTTCGGTTTCATCAAACCG
>CAZWPU010000210.1:0-3206 GCA_964635605.1 uncultured Bacteroidales bacterium
ACAACGATACATGGCATCACGAAGAGCCATCTCACGCGGATCGTTTACCAAATAGGCTCCCATTTTGGTCATAATATAAGCATAACCAATTTCTTTATCCGGATCGGCAAAGCCGAAAGAGCCCCCCGCACCCGGAGTCCCGAAAGCTTTCCGACTGCTTCCAAACATTAAATTAGGTCCGGGTTTTAAAAATCCAAATGAAAAGTAAGTATCCAAACCCATTACCATATCAAAAGCTCCTGCAGGAGGAACTTCAGCTTCTTTTTTTAATAAATCAAATGTATTACGATTCAATCCGAATTCTTTTGCCCCCAGGGCAAATTCGCTGTAAACTTTAGCAATGGAACGTGCATCTCCCACTCCATTGGCCGATGGCATTTCCACACTCAGCGTAGTACGACTGTTAGGGTTAAATTTTTCTGGGATCCTAAAGGATTGATATAAAATTGATTTTCGATTGCGAAAATCCTTTCTCATCTTTTTGGGTATTTCATCATAGGTAGTAATTACCTGCCAGGCCGAAGGAAGAATAACCGTAGCAAGTTCTTCATCGGGAACAAAATCCGGAAGTCCTATATAAAAGTCTAATCCCAGCGGTTTTGCCATCTCCTCGGCAAAAAACTTTCCAATAGAACGATTTGTGGGATCAACACGCCTCATCAATTCATTCATATACATACCCATCGTTGCCAAATGATAACCATGTTTTTCCCCTGGCTCCCATAATGGTTTTTGGCGTGCCATAATTTCGGCTATATAATCAAAATCTTGTAAATTGGTAATTTCAAATTTTTCATCTACAAGACACAAACCCGCTTCGTGAGCCAGTAATTGTTTTACCGTAATATCCTCTTTACCATTTTGAGCAAACTCGGGCCAATAGGTTGAAACTTTTTTATTGTAATCAAGCCATCCTTTAGAATGGGCTATGGCCAGCGACATTGCAGCTAATCCTTTGGTTGTAGAAAAAACGACAACCTTCGTATTCTTTTCCCATGGCTCTTTGGTTATTGAATTTTTATATCCACCCCAAAGGTCAACTACTTTTTCGCCTTTATAATAGATGGCACATGCTGCTCCATATTCTCCACGTTCCGTAAAATTTTCAACAAACGCATCTTCTACTTCTTCAAATCCTGTTTTAACATACCCATGAATTAGTTTTTCAGGATGTTTTTTTACCCGATAAGAAATTGAGCATTGATATAAAAATAATACTAGAAGTAAAAACAGGATAAAAGTTGGATTTCGGGTCATAACCTTTGATTAATAAATAAAACCAAATAATACCAAATATATTAATTAATGCTAAAATAAAGGATGTAACAAAGTACTTTTTCTAGAAAAAAATATTTTAACATAGGGATAATAATTATTTTATCGGTTGAAGTCTTTCATTTTTATTCAACCTTAAAAACACGCTTAAAACACCCAATCTATCACAAAAACAACAAACAAACACCTATTTATCAGGAACTTAACGTTAAAAGAAGCACTTGTTTACATTTCAACAATGTTTATCAAAATATTCGGGTAGTTCATCTAAAAAATAATTCTTTTTAAAAATTTAACCGTACAATTAAATAAAGGCTCTTAAAAATGAAAACGGAGGATCAATTATTAAATTTTTATTTCCCTGAAGAAAAAAGATTTAAAAAATATTTTTTTACAGGTATTAGGAATTTACTGCTGCTTCTGTTTTTACTTTTAATGGTAAGTTACCATCATCCTTATCCTGTTCAAAACAATTACCGGTTGGCAGAACTTATTTCTTCACAAGCAAGTACTCAATTAACAGCTAATGACAGTGTTTCCATCAAAAATATCGATGATCAGGTAAAGAGCCTATTAATAGAATTTTATCAAATAAGAAATTTTGAACCGGCATGGATAAAAAATTTTAAACCTACAGCCCAATTCAACATCATCTACAATTTGTTAGATAGTGCAAAATATTACGGTTTCCCATTTGATTATTTTTATTTAGAGGATATAAAACCATTCCATCAGAAAATAAATCATCTCAATACTAAAATATTACAGGCCGATTTGGCTCAATTTGAAATAAACACCACCTTTTCTGCTCTGAAAATATTAATTTTCTTACATCAAGGAATTATAAAAACGGACTCTACCATTAACCAATCATTTGTAGAAGACCTACCTTATCTTTTAAACGAAGCAATAGAGCAAAAAAATCTTCAACAAAAAATTAAGTCTGTTCAACCGCAAATCGTACAATATAAAAATATTATGCACTCAATGTCTTATTTTATTGATATGAATTTATCGATAAAATATACTACTCCATCATTTATCGACGACAAGGTACTTGCCAAAAGCCTCTTTTATGCTGGAATTAGTGAATTACCCGAATTTAACAACACCAACAAAAAATCGAACGTTCTCTATAAATTACAAGATCGATATCATTTGCCTCACGATTCGATTTTGAATCATGCTACACACGAAAAACTGGTATCGCTCCTGGAACAGAAATATTTCCAGGCCTGTTTAAATCTCCACAGGCTAAAAAAATTAAATCATTCTGGTGACAGTTATTTATTTGTAAATATTCCCGAATTTAAACTTCAGGTTATTGAATCAAATCAGATTAAGCAAGTTTTTAATGTGATTGTAGGCAAAAAACATACACCCACCCCAAGTTTTTCGAGCAGTCTGGAAAAAGTTATTGCCAATCCTTACTGGACCGTACCCAAAAGTATTGTTAATAAAGAAATGATTTATAAAATCAGAAAAGATTCAAGTTATCTATCGCGCAACGGATATTTTATCATTAATAATAATGAAGAAAGGGTGCCTGATTCGATTATCGACTGGTCGAAACCTGACCCGTTGGGAAACCAGTATTGGGTAAGACAACTAAACAGCTCGTATAATGCTCTGGGTCAGGTTAAATTTCTATTTCCTAACAAGTATAGCGTATATTTGCACGACACACCTGCCAAAAATTTATTTAAGAACCAAAACAGAACTTACTCGCATGGATGCATACGGCTCCAAAACCCGGAAAAACTGGCACAATATTTAATCGACAAGAATTTTTCTCAAGATAAAACTGATTTCAGTGCTTTAATCAATAAAAAAGAACATCATACCATTGACTTACCACAAAAAATGGATATTCATATTCAATATATCACTTGTTCTGCAGATAATCAATCCGATCTTGAATTTTTCAATGA
>CAZWPU010000211.1:0-3173 GCA_964635605.1 uncultured Bacteroidales bacterium
CGTTTTGGAATTACAACATTTAATATTCCATCTTTATGCGTTGCCTTAATCTTGTCCTGGTCAATGCTGTCAGGCAAACTAAATGATCGTTTAAAGGATGAGTAACTAAACTCTCTGCGAACATATTTTTCTCCTTCATCTTCATTCTTTGCTTCTTTTTCTGATGAAATGGTTAAAACATTATTATCTAAGTCAATTTTAAAATCATTTTTTGACAAACCAGGAGCAGCAACTTCAATCTTAAATTCATCCTTATTTTCCAAAACATTTACTTCCGGTATAGTTTTATTAACCGAGGAATCAAAAAAATCAGACAAAAAATCTTTGCCAAAAACATCGTCAGTAAAGCCAGGTAAAAATCTTGAATTTCTTAACATGGGTATCATAGCTTGGTCCTCCTTTTTTTTTAGTTAGACATTTAATTATTTTCATTTTAAAAAAATCAAAATATATACCAAATAAAAAACCAGCATTAATTGCGTCGTTTTGTCACAACAAAAGTATATTATCAAGTCAATGTGTCATAATATTATTTCAAACACACTAACAATCGTCAGAATAAATTATATAAAATCATTTTTCTTATAATTAGTTCTTTTTAATTTTACATACTATCAAACTAAAATAATAATCAATGAAAATTTACCTCGATTATAATGCTACTACACCTATTGACAAAGAAGTAGCTCAGGCCATGCAACCCTATCTATCCGAATATTTTGGCAATCCATCCAGTGCACATAGTTTCGGAATAGAAACAAAAAAAGCCGTTGAAAATGCCCGAAAACAGATAGCTAACTTAATTCATTGCAAACCTCACGAAATCATATTTACCAGCGGCGGTTCGGAATCAAATAACTATGCGATAAAAGGAATTGCCTATGCTTATGAAAACCGTGGAAATCATATCATTACATCAACCATTGAACATCCTGCTGTTTTTGAAGTGTGTAAGTACCTTGAAAAAAAAGGATTTAATATTTCTTATATTCCGGTAGATGAATATGGAACTATTGATATTAAAAAACTGGAAAAAGAAATTACCAAACAAACAATATTAATAACGGTAATGCATGCCAACAACGAGATTGGTACGATACAGCCAATTTCAGAAATAGCTAAAATCGCAAAAAAACATGGTATTTATTTTCATACCGATGCGGCTCAATCTACCGGCAAAAATCCGGTAGATGTTGAAGAACTACAGGTAGATTTGCTTTCCATTGCCGGTCATAAGCTTTATGCACCCAAAGGAATTGGCGCTTTATATATTAAAGAAGGAATTCAGTTGGAAAAACTAATTCATGGTGCAGATCATGAATTAAACAAAAGAGCTGGAACCGAAAATGTGTTGGAAATTGTAGGGCTTGGCAAAGCTTGTGAAATAGCACAAAGGTATATGTATCGTAACATTACCCACATGCAAAGTATGCGAAATTTGCTTTTTCAAAATCTTAAAAAAGAAATCCCCGGTTTAAAACTAAACGGGCATCCGGAAAACAGGTTGTCTAACACTCTTAATGTAAGTTTCCCAAAAATTGAAGCCAACATTTTGCTGAATGAAATTGAATCTAAGGGTATTGCTGCCTCAGCAGGTGCTGCTTGCCATACAGATAATATAGATGTTTCGCCTGTTTTAACAGCTATTAAGCTAAACACAAAATTTGCTATGGGAACCATCCGGTTTTCTGTAGGTAAAAATACTTCCAAAGATGAAATTAACAGAGCTTCTAAAATAATTATTGATACCGTTAAAACACTCCAATCGACAGAAGAAAAGGGAATCACAAATCAAATTTCATCCCTGTCAAACATTAAACTAACCAGTTTTACTCAGGGTTTAGGATGTGCCTGCAAATTAAGGCCACAAGAATTGGAAAAAATCTTAAAAGATATTCCTATAACTCAAGATGCCAACATCCTAATTGATACAAAAAATTCAGACGACGCCGCAGTATATAAAATTAACAACGAAACTGCCTTAGTTCAAACCTTAGATTTCTTTACTCCTATTGTTAACAATCCTTATGACTTTGGAGCTATTGCCGCTGCCAATGCGCTAAGTGATATTTATGCCATGGGGGCAAAACCTATTTTTGCATTAAACATTGTAGGTTTCCCTTCAAACCGGTTGCCTATGGAAGTGTTACAACAAATTTTAAAAGGTGCCCACGACAAAGCAAAAGAAGCAGAGATCAGTATTATCGGTGGACATACCATCGACGATCCGGAACCAAAATATGGAATGGTGGTTAGCGGAATTGTTCATCCAGATAAAATATTAAGCAATGCGAACGCAAAAAAAGGAGATGCCATTATTTTAACTAAACCCATTGGACTGGGAATTATAACTACAGCTCTAAAACGTGGGTTGGCTGATAAAACCGTTGAAGATTACGCTATTAAAATAATGAAAACATTAAATAAAACCGCTGCGGATGTAATTGCTAATTTTAATATTAATGCGTGTACTGATGTAACGGGTTTTGGACTTTTGGGCCATTTAAGCGAAATAACCCAAGCCAGTAAAATGGACGCTGAAATATTTTCAAACAAAGTACCAATAATTAAAGAAACCTGGGATTTTGCTACCAGCAATATTATTCCAGGTGGATCAAAAAATAATCTTACCTATTTTTCTAAACACATCGAATGGAAAGAGCAAATCTCCGAAATCGAAAAAATTATATTATCTGATGCGCAAACATCAGGAGGGTTATTATTCAGTGTTTCGCAAAACAAAAAAGAGCAGGTGTTAAAACAACTTAAGGAAGCTGGTATTGAAGAAGCCTCCCATATTGGTAATTTTACTCAAAAAGGAGAGGGAAAAATTATTGTTCATAAAGCATAAAAACAAAATCAATTTTTATACGTTTAATTTTTACAACATTTTAAATCTATAAAAGTGAAAAAAACAAGTGTTACAATTATTTTGATTTTGTTTTCCTCTGCGTTTTTGCTAGCGCAAGATAATATCCCTGAGCTTAATCAGAAAATGATTCATTATGTACAATCGGTAATTGGAACTAAAGTTGACCGTGGCGAATGTTGGGATTTAGCTAACCAGGCATTACAAAAAGTTGATGCTGACTGGGACCGATCATTTGTTTACGGGAATCCTGTAAATCCAAAAAAAGATGAGATTTTTCCGGGCGATATCATCCAGTTTGAAA
>CAZWPU010000212.1:0-3169 GCA_964635605.1 uncultured Bacteroidales bacterium
AGGTTATTGCAGAGGAAATTGATGGAACCGTAGTTCAAATAAATCCATTGGATTATCATTGGGATAAAAGTATTAGATATATTATTGATAGGATTGTAGATTCATATACAAAATAAGTAGGATGAAAAAATTAGTTGAATTAAAATCGGTTTATGCAGGATATAATGATGAGGTTATTTTAACCGATGTTTCGTTGGATATTTATGATAACGATTTTATTGGTATAATCGGACCAAACGGAGGAGGAAAAACTACCTTGCTGAAAGTAATTCTTGGATTAATAAAACCTTATAAAGGGACAGTAAAATTTTATACCAATGATACCCATAAAAGAAATAAGATTGGTTACCTTCCACAGTTTAATAAAATTGATCATAAATTTCCAATTAAAGTAATTGATATTGTTTTGTCGGGCTTAATGTTCGGAAATAAGTTATTTTTTAAATATTCAAAATCTGATCATACGAAAGCTTGTGATACACTTAAGCAGATTGGAATTAGCGATTTGAAAGATTATCCTGTTGGCGAACTTTCCGGCGGACAATTGCAAAAAGTTTTATTGGCTAGGGCAATTGTTTCTTCTCCGCGATTATTAATATTAGATGAACCTAATACATATGTGGACAATCAATTTGAAGGTGAATTATATGAAATATTAAAAAAGCTGAATAATGAAATGGCGATTATTATTGTGTCGCATGATTTAGGAACCATTGCAGCATATATTAAAACCATTGCCTGTGTTAATCGAAGTTTGCATTATCATAAGTCTAATAAAATTACAGAAGCCCAACTGGCTTCATATAACTGTCCAATTAAGTTAATCACACATGGTGATGTGCCTCATACCGTATTAAGTAAACACAATCATTAGTTATGTTAGCAGAATTATTTGAGTATAAATTTATCGTAAATTCATTATTAGCAGGCATATTGGCCAGCATAAGCTGTGGAATTATTGGAACCTATATTGTAACCCGGAGAATGGTATTTCTTAGTGGAGGCATTACGCATGCCTCTTTTGGAGGGATTGGAATAGGTTATTATTTTGGATTTAATCCGGTAATTGCAGCTGCTATATTTGCTGTTTTTTCAGCATTAGGTATTGAATTTCTATCCAAAAAAACTGATGTGCGCGAAGATTCTGTGATTGGAATCTTATGGTCGCTTGGGATGGCTATTGGGATAATTTTCGTATTTATTACACCCGGTTATGCTCCTAACTTAATGACCTATCTTTTTGGTAGCATTCTTACCGTTTCTACCTTGGATATTATACTTATGACTGTTGTAAGTGTTGTTATTATTTTAATATTTATATTTTTTTACCATACCATATTGTTTGTAGCTTATGATCAGGAATTTGCTCAAACACATAAATTGCCGGTAAATTTTATAAATAATTTATTGATTTCTTTGGTCGCATTAACCATCGTGCTTAATATTAAAGTGGTTGGAATTATATTGGTTATTTCTTTGTTAACCATCCCTCAATCCATTGCTAATTTGTTTACCAACGAATTTAAAAACATTATCTTCATTTCAATTGTTATAGGTTTAATAGGAGCACTAATGGGATTATTGATTTCTTATCAAATTAATATACCCTCTGGTGCGTCAATTATTTTTTCATTGGTAATATTTTTTATTTTAGCTAAAATGGTTCAGATAATAAAACATAAAATTTCATTAAAAATAAATACATAAAATTTTTTAATTTTATAGAATAAATAATAGTATCTTTTAATAAGTTATAAATCATTAAAATAAATATCAGAATAATGAAATACGATTTAGTAATTATTGGAAGTGGTCCTGGAGGTTATGTTGCAGCAATCAGAGCATCGCAATTAGGAATGAAAGTTGGCGTAGTAGAAAAAGCCGAACTAGGTGGAATTTGTTTAAATTGGGGGTGTATCCCTACAAAATCATTATTAAAAAGTGCCCAGGTATATACATACATGCAACATGCTGCCGATTATGGAATTAAAATCGAAGGCGAAATAAAACCCGATTTCGAGGCCATTGTAAAAAGAAGCCGGGGTGTCGCCGAGGGGATGAGTAAAGGAATTCAGTTCCTGTTTAAAAAGAATAAGATTGAACATATTGCCGGTTTTGGTAAACTTAAAGAAAATAAAAAAGTTGAAGTTAAAGATACTGATGGTAAGGTGAATGAATACGAAGCCGAACATATTATTTTAGCTACCGGAGCTCGGTCAAAAAAACTTCCAAATCTTAAGCAGGATGGGAAGAAAATTATCGGATACCGCGAAGCAATGACCTTGCCTAAACAGCCCGAATCGATGATTGTTGTTGGTTCAGGAGCTATAGGCAGTGAGTTTGCAAACTTTTATAATGCGTTAGGAACCAATGTCTATTTAGTCGAGTTTTTGCCAAACGTTGTCCCTAACGAAGACGAAGAAGTTTCTAAACAACTGGCTCGTTCGTTTAAAAAAGCCGGAATGAAAGTGATGGTTAATTCGAGCGTTGAATCAGTTGATGCTTCAGGGAAATTATGTAAGGCTGTTGTGAAAACTAAAAAAGGAGAAGAAACGATTGAGGCAGAAATTGTGCTTTCTGCAGTAGGGGTAGCTCCTAACCTTGAAAACATTGGATTGGAAGAGTTAGGAATAGAAATGGAAGAGGGAAAAATAAAAGTTAACGATTATTACCAGACAAATGTCGAAGGAATCTATGCTATTGGCGATATTGTACATGGACCAGCACTTGCTCATGTAGCTTCAGCCGAAGGAATTGCTTGTGTAGAGAAAATTGCCGGACTAAATCCGGAACCTATCAATTATAATAATATTCCGGCTTGTACGTATACTTCGCCAGAAGTTGCTTCAGTTGGGTTAACCGAAAAAGCAGCTAATGATGCCGGTTATGAAATAAAAGTTGGCAAATTCCCATTTACGGCCTCGGGTAAAGCGAGCGCTGCAGGTGAGAAAGAGGGCTTTGTTAAATTGATTTTTGATGAGAAATACGGCGAATTGTTAGGAGCCCATTTAATTGGTGCTAACGTTACCGAAATGATTGCCGAACTTGTTGTTGCGAAAAAGCTAGAAACAACAGGACATGAAATTATAAAATCAATACATCCACACCCAACCATGTCCGAAGCGGTTATGGAAGCTGCAGCTGCTGCTTACGATGAAGTAATTCATAT
>CAZWPU010000213.1:0-3151 GCA_964635605.1 uncultured Bacteroidales bacterium
ATGCCGGCTTCCTGGCCCTTTTCTTTACATTAATCACCATTAGCTGGTACAGCTTAAAAGCAGCCCGAAAAAATCCGGTAGAAAGTTTAAGGTATGAATAAATACATAAAAAATAAAGACGCTAAGTTAATTATGCTTAGCGTCTTTGTGACTTTGCGGTAAAAAAATTACTTTGAATACTGATCAATCACATCTTCAATGCTTCGTTGACAAACTTTACAAAAAGTGGTATGCCGTGTAAACATAATACAATCCAGTTGTGAGCGGTATAATCCATACTGGTTGTAACCTGCACCTTCAAAAGCACCTACTACATCTTTATATTTTTCCTGGGCAAAATATTCATCCTGCTTATGATGTACATCCATAAAGAAATCTTCCATTACCGATTCTTCCACGTTTTGGGCTCTCATTTCCGTACGTTTTTTCTGTACTTCGTAGCTGAATTCATCGAATTCTTCTTTATTCCATGGAGTAGGAATGGGCGTATCTTCTTTTACTAAATCTTTCCACTTTAAATTGTCTTTATCAAGAAGCGCAGTAATATTGGTTTCCCAGGGCTCTTTTTCTATGGAAGGTGCTTCGTAGGAAACCGCCGAAGAGTAATATTCATCCGCTAAAGCAGCCATATGGTGTCCCATTTCATGAACCATTAAGTACTTGGCAAATTTATTATCGGCAGCAAGGGTGGTGTACAACTTATATATTCCTCCTCCACCATAGGTCCTTTCATTTACCAAAATGGAAGTAAATTCATAAGGAGCTGCTGAAGACACATCACGAATGGTTTTATTATCATAACTTAAAACATAACGTTCAGAATCGAAACTGCTGTAATGTGCTGACAGTGCTGTACGTTTATATACTCCCGGATGTGGGCGTGAAATTCCAGATACCTGTGATGGTGTTTTTACAGCCCATATATTGATATCATTTTTACGAGATTTAAAGGGTTCAACACTTAATAAATAACCGGTAACACGTTTGGCATCCGCTACAAATTTATCCATTTCTTCCTGCGTATAACCATCACCTAAAAGGACCAGGTCTAGTTTTTCATTCGGATTACCACTTTCGTGGATTGCAACCACTTCTTCACGATGTTTTATATCTGCAGGATTTACCTGGCGTGCGTCAGGGTTAATATCGGTTGCCCATATGGGTTGAAAATCGTAGTTTGCGTCTCTTTTCTTAACAATTACTGTAACTGGTTTTAAGGGCCATGGAAAACGAATTGTTTCATGAAAGGTGCCCCAGTTTTCTTTTGCTTCGGGGGTTAATTGCCATTCACCAAAAATATTGGCAAACCCACGTGAATATAATAGTTGATTTGTTTCTTTATCAATTACTTCAAAAAAGTAAGGGCCTAATTCCAGTTCATCAATTAATACATTTTTGCTGCCATGCCACTGGCCATCCGATAAGATTTTATCTACAGCAAAATGTTCAGTCTCTGAATTTCCGGTGTGGAAATAATCCAACCGCATGGTTTTGTTCTTGAAAAATGTATCAAAATCAATATTTCCCTTGTTGATAACATTGATTTCCTCGTTTTTTTGTTTGTTATCTTTTTTCTGTTTTTGTTGCTTCGGAGCACAAGCAACAAACATTGCAATACTTAAAATAAGAAGTAAAAATTTTTTCATGATGGTAATTTTTATAGGGTTTGAAAAATAATTCAGAACCTAAAGATAATAAAAAGTTTTAGGTTTCAATTTAAGATTTATTGTATCACATTTTTGGTTTTAATCACATTTTAATGCACTAATTTAAAATTTCAAATAGCTATGTTTCATCCAAAATCTAAAAATTTCATATATTAGTGCTCGTTCATCAAAAAAAAAAGCTATGGAATACAATGTACAACTTTTAGTAGTAATGATCACGTATATTTCGCTTTTAATTTTGTGGGGAGTTTATCAGGGCAGGAAAGTAAAAACCAGTTCAGATTTTGCTATTGCCGGACGTAATTTACCGGGTTGGGTTGCTGCTTTATCCGAACGTGCTACTGGTGAGTCATCCTGGGCATTGCTTGGATTGCCCGGTGCAGCGTATGCAACCGGATTGTTGGAAATATGGACGGCTGTAGGTTGTGTTGCAGGTATCATTACCGCATGGGCACTTATTGCCTGGCGATTAAGAGACGAAGCCGAGAAATATGAAATTGATACTTTTACCCAGTATATTTCCCGCAGGCATGGTGAAATAGGAAAGTGGATTCGTATTGTTGGAAGTTTTACCATTGTATTTTTCTTTTTCTTTTACGTGGGTGCTCAATTTTTAGGCGGTGGAAAAACGTTGCATACCATGTTCGATATCAAGCCTGAGTATGGAATGCTGCTAACGGCTGCGATTATTATTCCTTATACCATTTATGGTGGGTTTAGAAGTGTTGTTTATACCGATGTTGTGCAAGCAGTGGTGATGATTGCTACATTGGTGTTAGGACCCATTGTTGGATTGATTTATGTTTCGAATCATCCGGAGTTATTTGCTTCGAATATTACGGAAGCATTACAACTGGCCGGACCCGAATATAGTTCAATGACAGGTGGATTAACCGGTTTTCTTGCCGGAGTAGCTATTGTTGGAGGATTTAGCTGGTTTTTTGGGTATTTAGGTGGACAACCCCAGTTAAGTATGCGGTTTATGGCGATTCATAGTTCAAAACAGGCTAAAAGAGCTCGGAATGTTGGTATTGCTTGGACAGTTATTGCTTATATTGGTGCTTTAATGATTGGTTGGCTCGGAATAGCCATTTTTGGGCCAACAGGTCTTGCAGACCGGGAATATGTTATGCCCGCAGTATTATTGGAAATTTTTCCACCGGCAATTGCTGCTGTTTTAATTACCGGCGCCATTGCTGCTATGGTTTCAACGGCTGATTCATTATTAATTCTTTCGGCAACCGAATTTTCTGAAAATTTATTACCAGAGAGAAAAGATGGCGACCAAAAGAAAAAACTTACAAGACATCGTATCGTAACTGCCGGGTTAGCTATTATTGCATTGTTTATTGCTTATGTGGCTCCGTCTGATTATATCTTTACATTAGTAAGTTATGTTTGGGCTGGGATAGGAGGCACTTTCTCTGTGGTTATTTTGCTAACCTTATTTTGGAAAAAATATCACGGCAGAGCTGTACTACTTA
>CAZWPU010000214.1:0-3138 GCA_964635605.1 uncultured Bacteroidales bacterium
TCATACAACGGAGGAGAAGAGATGCATGATATATACAGCCTGGTATCGGGACTTTTTATTCACTGGTGGTGGTATGATGTGATCTATATCCTGGGTGCTGTTTTTCTATTTCTGCATCTTACCCATGGATTTTGGTCTGCTTTTCAAACGTTAGGATGGGATAATGACAAATGGATAAAACGGTTAAAAGTTATTGCTTATGTCTATGCCATTATTATTACCGGTGGTTTTGCTACCATCCCTGTTTATTTTTTAATCAAATATGTTGTATAAAAGGAATAGTAAAAAAGTAACACATATACTATATGAGTAAATTAGACGCAAAAATACCAGAGGGGCCATTAGCCGAAAAATGGAACCAATATAAAGCGACCATGAAACTGGTAAGTCCAAACAACAAGAAAAAATTAGATATTATTGTTGTTGGAACCGGTATTGCCGGAGCTCCTGCCGCTGCTACGTTAGCAGAGTTAGGGTACAATGTAAAATCTTTTTGTTATCAGGATACCCCTCGCAGGGCTCACTCTGTAGCTGCTCAGGGAGGAATTAATGCCGCCAAAAACTATAAAAACGATGGCGATAGTGTTTATCGTTTATTTTATGATATGATCAAAGGTGGCGACTATCGTGCCCGTGAAGCCAATGTATACCGTGCTGCCGAAGTGAGTAGTGCAATTATTGATCAGCTAACCGCTCAGGGTGTTCCTTTTGCACGGGAATATGGTGGCACTTTAGCCAACCGTACATTCGGAGGCGTACAGGTTTCGCGTACCTTTTATGCACAAGGACAAACCGGACAACAAGTGTTGTTAGGAGGCTATTCTGCTTTAAAACGGCAGGTGGCGAAAGGAAAAGTAAAAATGTTTAGCCGTCGACAGATGCTTGACATTGTTGTTGTTGACGGTAAAGCTCGAGGAATTATTACCCGGAATTTAGTTACCGGTGAAATTGAAAGGCATGTAGCTCATGCTGTTGTTTTGGCTACTGGTGGATACGGAACTATCTATTATTTGTCTACATTAGCCGTTAATTCAAATGGGTCGGCTGCATGGCAGGCTTACAAAAAAGGAGCTTTTTTTGGGAACCCCAGTTTTGTTCAGATTCATCCTACGAGTATCCCTGTTTTAAACGAATATCAATCCAAGCTAACGCTCATGTCGGAATCGTTACGTAATGATGGACGTATCTGGGTGCCCAAAGCAAAAGGTGATAAGCGTAAACCCAATGATATCTCTGATGAAGAGCGAGACTACTACCTTGAACGCCGATATCCTGCTTTTGGAAATTTAGTACCTCGTGATGTTGCTGCCCGTGCAGCTAAGGAAAGATGCGACAGTGGTTATGGAGTTGGTAAAACCGGACTGGCTGTTTATCTCGATTTTAGAGATGCCGTGCAAAAACAAGGGAAAAAGGCCATTAAGGGAAAGTATGGCAATCTGTTCGAACTGTATGAAAAAATAACAGGAGAAAGCCCCTATGAAACACCCATGATGATTTATCCTGCAGGCCATTATACAATGGGTGGTTTGTGGGTTGATTATAATTTAATGACCACTATCCCAGGATTATTTGCCATTGGAGAAGCCAATTTTTCGGATCATGGAGCCAACCGGCTCGGTGCAAGCTCTCTTATGCAGGGTGCCGGTGATGGATATTTTATCCTTCCCAATACTATATCAAACTACCTTGCTGATGAAATAAGAACCAAGTTGCCTTCAACGGATGCTCACGAATTTGTTGATGCAGAAAATGAAGCTGTAGAAAGGTTAAATAAATTTCTGAACATAAATGGAAAACAGACGATAAAATCATTTCATAAGCGATTGGGAAAAATTATGTGGGATTATTGTGGCATGAAACGAAATGAGACAGAACTTAAAAAAGCGCTGGAAATGATCGATGATTTGCAAAAGGAGTTTTGGCGTGATGTAAAAATACCGGGAAAACTCGATGAGATCAATCAGGAGCTTGAAAAAGCTTCAAGAGTAGCGGACTTTTTTGAGCTGGCAAAACTTATGGTAAATGATGCATTAAATCGCAATGAGTCGTGTGGTGCTCATTTTAGAGAAGAAAGTCAAACCGAAGGGGGTGAAGCTCAACGTATAGATGATAAGTACTCTTATGTTGCTGCCTGGGAATATCAGGGTGACGATAAACCACCAAAACTACATAAAGAAGTGTTAAAATTTGAAAATGTTGAAGTAAAAGTCAGAAGTTATAAATAAAAAATCAATAATATCGATTCTAAATAATTTAACGATATGAAAATAAAGTTAAGAGTCTGGCGTCAGGAAAATCCAAAAGCCAAAGGAAAATTTGTAAGATATGAATTAGATGGCGTTGATCCTGAAATGTCATTTCTGGAAATGTTAGATGCTTTAAACGAAAAGTTAATAAAAGAAGATAAAGACCCCGTTGCTTTTGAAAATGATTGCCGTGAAGGTATTTGCGGTTCATGTGGTCTTTATATCAATGGATATCCTCATGGCAAGGGGAATAAAATAGCTACTTGTCAGTTACACATGCGAGCATTTAAAGATGGTGATACCATTACGATCGAACCTTGGAGATCCAAAGGGTTCCCTGTATTAAAAGATTTGATTGTTGATCGCAATGCGTTTGATAAGATTATGTCTGCCGGTGGTTTTGTTTCTATTGATGCAGGACAGGCTCCGGATGCAAACTCCATTTGGGTGCCCAAAGAAAATGCCGATAAAGCTTTTGATGCTGCTGCCTGTATTGGTTGTGGTGCTTGTGTTGCTGCCTGTAAAAATTCATCGGCTATGCTGTTTGTTGCCGCTAAGGTTTCTCAGTTAGCATTGTTGCCTCAGGGCAAAGCAGAAGCTAAAAGGAGGGCTCTTAACATGGTGGCTAAAATGGATGAACTGGGTTTTGGAAGTTGTACCAATACCGGTGCTTGTGAAGCAGAATGTCCAAAAGGAATATCTATTGAAAATATTGCTCGTTTGAATCGGGA
Source organism: uncultured Bacteroidales bacterium (assembly GCA_964635605.1). Taxonomy (GTDB): domain Bacteria; phylum Bacteroidota; class Bacteroidia; order Bacteroidales; family UBA12077; genus UBA12077. The sequence continues at coordinate 2,978 of CAZWPU010000214.1, forward strand.
ATATTTATCTGCCTCCTTTTCCGAGTCTGAGTAATTATACAGTAAAATATTATTAAAAAACCCTGGCAGAAATGCATTTACCAGGGTTTTTTAATTTTAAACTATAAATTTTATGATTTCATGGTTTCCTCAACTTCTTCAACGGTAATAGGGATGCGTTT
>CAZWPU010000215.1:0-3110 GCA_964635605.1 uncultured Bacteroidales bacterium
TTAAAGTTAAAGATAAAGCGGGCAATAGCCGATATGATTTTCAATACACCGATAAGTTCGGATATGAAAATACGTTGGGTGGTTTGTCTCATATGTTTAATAAAGAATTTTGGAATTATGCCAAGCTAATTTCAGGCGTTTTACGCCACGGAATGCCAATTCCTGATGTAGTAGGATTAGTTGCATCGTTACGATTAGACAGCGAGACCATTAATACCTGGAAAAATGGAGTTGAGCGAGCATTAAAAAGATATATTCCTAATGGGACAAAACCAAAGTCAGGAACAAAATGCTCTGAATGTGGTGCTGAATCACTTGTTTACCAAGAAGGTTGTTTAATCTGCCAGGATTGTGGATACTCTAAATGCGGATAAAAATTTTGTAGTATAATTATTTCCAATATTTACAATGAAAATATGTGATTTTATCATAGCAAGAAACCCGGCCTCAGCCGGGTTTCTTATTATTTTATACTATACTATTGTAACTTCTTTCTGATATTCTCAATCATCACCTTAGTCATTTTTCCAAGATCATATTCATGTTTCCATCCCCAGTCCTTTTGGGCTGCTTCATCGCTTATACTTCGTGGCCACGATTCGGCAATTTCCTGTCTGAAATCGGGCTTATAGGTTACTTCTAATTCAGGAATATATTTTTTAATCTCATCGGCAAGTTCTTTTGGAGTAAAACTTATGCCTCCTAAATTATAACTCGAACGTACTTTAACATTTTTAGCATCTGTTTCCATAAGCCGAATGGTTGCATTAACGGCATCATCCATATACATCATCGGCAGTGCAATATCTTCAGAAAGAAAACATTCATATTTTCCGCACTTAAGGGTATCATAAAAAATCTCTACCGCATAATCAGTAGTTCCTCCTCCTGCTTCAGTTTTCCAGCTGATTAACCCCGGATAACGTAAACTTCTTACATCCAATCCGTATTTATTAAAATAATATTCGCACCAACGTTCTCCGGCTAATTTACTAATACCGTAAACGGTTGAGGGTTCCATAATCGTTAATTGTGGGGTATCTATCGCCGGGGTAGAAATTCCAAAAGCTCCCATGGAGCTGGGCCAAAATATTTTTTTAATCCCTTTTTCTTTACCAATATCTAATACATTAAATAAACTGGTCATATTTATATCCCAAGCCCACTTAGGATTTTTTTCTGCATTGCCGGAAAGAATGGCTGCCAAATGATATATGTCTGTAATCTGATACTTATCAACTACTTCAACAATTCTTTTTTTATCCATCACATCAACGGTCTCAAACGGTCCTCCTTGCATAATCTCCTGGGTACCCGATTTTATATCCGAAGCAATAACATGCTCATTCCCAAATAATCGTCTCAACTCAAGCGTAAGATCAGAACCAATCTGCCCTGATGCTCCCGTAATTAATATATTCTTCATAATGAAAATATTGTTTCTTTATTTTTTGCGCTCGAAGATACAAAAGATTACAAATTAATCATAATCTATGATTTTGTTATACAACATCAAAGCCTAATTAACAAAATATCTTTAACTTGCATTATGTAAAGTTTTAAGAATACCTTACTTTTGTTGAACAATTAAAGAACATTTAAAATATAAATAGTTTTGATATGAATAATCGAAAAGTACGCGTAAGATTTGCCCCCAGTCCAACAGGGCCATTACATATGGGAGGTGTTCGAACCGCTTTATTTAACTATCTTTTTGCCAAAAAACTCAACGGGAGTTTCATTTTACGCATTGAAGATACAGACCAAACACGCTATGTTGAAGGAGCAGAAGATTACATCATTGAATCGTTAAAATGGTGTGGCATCCAAATCGATGAAGGAGTTGAAGAAGGAGGTTCTTATGGACCCTATCGCCAATCAGACCGTAGAGGAATCTATAAAGAAATAGCCGAAAAATTTGTAGAAACCGGAAATGCTTATTTTGCTTTTGATACGGCCGAGGAGCTAGAGGCAATGCGCGAAAGACTTAAAAATGAAAAAAACAGCGTACAACAATATAATGCACTTACCCGGGAAAGCATGAAAAATTCGCTTACCCTAAGCGAAGAAGAAACCGAAGCTAAAATTCAATCCGGTGATCCTTATGTTATTCGATTCAAAATGCCCGAGAGTGAAGACATTGTTGTTGAAGATATCATTCGTGGCACGGTAAAAGTAAATACCAATCAGCTGGATGATAAAGTATTGTTCAAATCCGACGGTATGCCTACCTATCATCTGGCTAATGTTATTGACGACCATCTAATGAAAATTACGCATGTAATACGAGGCGAAGAGTGGCTACCCTCATTACCACTGCATGTTATGCTTTACAGAGCGTTGGGATGGGAAAACTCAATGCCTGAGTTTGCTCACCTGCCATTGTTATTAAAACCCAGTGGAAAAGGAAAATTAAGTAAACGTGATGGCGACGCCTTAGGATTTCCTGTTTTTCCTCTTGAATGGACCGATCCAAAAACAGGTGAAGTTTCAAGAGGCTATCGTGAAGAGGGCTATTTCCCTGAAGCATTTGTAAATATGCTTGCTTTGTTGGGATGGAATCCCGGTACGGAAAAAGAAATCTTCTCTATGCGTGAGTTAATTGCTGCATTTGATATTACAAAAGTACAAAAAGGAGGTGCCCGTTTCGATCCTGAAAAAGCAAAATGGTTTAACCATAAATACCTGATAGCTCGCTCGGATGAAAAATTAGCCCGCCAGTTTCAAAAAAAATTAAAAGAAAAAGAAATTGTTGTCGATGATGCTTTTGTTATTAAAATTGTACAGTTGATTAAAGAACGAGCCCATTTTGTTTCCGATTTCTGGGAACAATCCAGTTTTTTCTTTCAGGCTCCTAAAGTATATGATCCGAAAGTGATAAAAAAACGATGGAAAGAACATACACCAGCACTTTTAGCTGAATTAAAAGAACGTTTTGAAGCCTTGGAAAACTTTAATCACGATTCCATGAATAACGTGGTTCAGGAAATTATCGAAGAAAAAAAGATAGGAATGGGACAAATTATGAACCCCTTACGTTTAACTCTTGTGGGAGCAAGTATTGGACCCGGTGTTTTTGAAATTGCCGAGCTTATAGGAAAAGAAGAAAC
>CAZWPU010000216.1:0-3109 GCA_964635605.1 uncultured Bacteroidales bacterium
ATCACACTGAGCATGTGATGAAAATGTATAAAGATTTTGTTGTTAAAGAATTACCGAATGAATATGAAGTAGCAAAAGCCGATCAGGTTGATTTAATCAATAAATCAAAGAAGTTTTTCAAAGAAACCGATAATTTTCAGCTGGAAGATTTTTCCGAAAAAGTTTTTGAGGATAAAAACCTGATGGACAGTTTTAATAACTATAAAAAAACGTATGAGTCTGAGCATGAGGTGCAACTATCTGATGAATTTCAGATTTCAGGAAGTGCGGTAAAAAAGAACGCCAGAGTCTATAAAAGCGTGATCAAGCTGGATAAAAATTTTCATATTTATGTTCATGGTAATCGCGAATATATTACAAAAGGGTACGATGAGAAAACCGGAATGAACTATTACCAGGTATTTTTTAAGGAGGAAAAGTGATGTACGGAACGATGAGAAATAGTATAAAACCCGGGATGAAAGTTTCCATTGTGCTTAAGAAAGATCAAAAAACAGGAAAATTAACTCAAGGAGTTATTCAGGATATTCTTACCAAATCAACAACGCACCCGCATGGAATAAAAGTTAGATTAACCACAGGCGAGGTTGGAAGGGTTAAAGAAGTTTTAAATACTAAATTTTAAATGTTTGTAAAACATTTTGAAAATTATCAGGAATAGTTGATTCGAAGTGTACTTTCTGTTGCTTTTCAGGATGCGTAAAAGTTAATTGCCCTGCATGTAAAAACAATCTTTTTATCCCGGTTTTTTCTGTAATGATTCTGTTAAGTGTCCAGTCTCCATGATGGGTGTCACCCAGAATATCAAACCGTTGCATGGCAAAATGCTGGCGTATTTGGTGCCATCGGCCGGTTTCTAAATTAATTTCAACCAGGCTTAGTTCAATATCCTTAAATTCTTTGTAACAAATGTTGGTTTTAATTGATTCAATGGTTTTAAAATGCGTAATGGCAGGTTTCTTTTTTCCTCGTTTTTTGATTAAAACATTTTCATCGAATGTTCCAGCTCCAGGGTTTTCTCTTACCAAAGCAAAATATATTTTTTCAACTTCCTTATGTTCAAACTGTAAAGTTAATTTTTTTGCAATTTCCGGACTTAAAGCAAGTACAATTAATCCTGAGGTTTTCGAATCTAACCGATGCACATTATACACACTTTTATTTAGCATTTGCCCGATTTGTTTTGTGAGGTAAGGCGCATCGTGTGGCATAAAATCATTTTTGTGTACAGGAAGATTTATGGGTTTGTTGCATACAATCAGATCATTGTCTTGATATATAATTTCTGTTTGAAATTGTTCTTTCGGTGGCAAGTTCATGTTTTAAAAGTAAATGATCTTGTTGAGGAAACAAAATTGCGTAAGAATAAATATTGTTTCATGTGTTTATTTTTTAATGTTTTTTTAAGGCCACATGTAATCCCATAAGTAAAATAATCATTTTGTCTAGTATGTAAATGTTTATTTTACTTATGCTTATTTCATATAAAAGTTTTTTTTAGCTAAAATCTTAAATTATGGGAAAAGTAAAAATTCGCAAAAAAGGCTATGGCCTGTTAATGGGTTTAACTATATTTTTCATCCTCTGTGCGTTGTCTACATTAATTCCTGCCGAGCAAGCAAGCAAAGCATGTATGCTTGGTTATAAAGCGCATTGTTCGTTTACACCTATAAGTACGCTTTTGTGTGCTATCCCTGCTGCAATTATATGCTCTGTAAGAAGGAGGTCTTTTGTAACTTATACATAAGTTATAACAAAGCAGCAAATAAATATCTACGATTATGTATTAAAATAATTTCAGTGTCTTTTCGTTTAGATACTAATTTATTAGCCTAAAAATATTTAAAATGAAATTTAGGATTTTATTATTAATTTTCTTTTTTTCTTTACCCGTTTATTCATTCTCTCAAATAATGAAAGGAATTGTTATTGATAGTGAAACAACCTTACCAATTCCCTATGCAGAAATATATACTGAAAAATTTGGATGTATAACTGGCGAAAAAGGTCAATATCATTTTGACTCTAATCTAATTAAAAATAGTGATTCTATTTATTTCAAGTGTCTAGGTTACGAAACATCAAAACTATCCGTAAGGGACTTCATTTCTTCTAATTCATATAACATAAAATTAGATAGGAAAGAATTTAAAATAAATGAAGCTAGAGTATATGCTGAAAGAATTCGTACACAAGCGGTAAAAAAAGGTTTTTATAAAAAAGAAACACATGGGACATTTGGAAATAATGGAGTTTCCGGTTATGAGGTGGCTGTTTTTATTGACAACTCAAAAGGAAGAAATGGGGAAATTAAAAAATTATATTATTTCATCCACAAGCAAGGGAAGCCAACGGATAAATTTAGAGTTCATTTATATTCAGCAATGAATAAGGATACTGAACCGCAAGAAGAGTTATTGCCAGAATCGATAATTGTTAATGCAGAAATGGGAAATTTTTGGGTGGAAGTTGATATTGAGAAATACAACATTGATTATCCTAAAAATGGGTTCTTCGTATCGCTTGAGTTTCTTAAAGATACTTTTGCTGTCGCTGAATATGAGAAAAATGGTTTTAGAGTAGGTGGGAAAAAACTTAATCTTGGAATGAATGGAGAAAAATCAAATCAAGGTTATACCTGGACTTATAATTTTGATGAAAGAAAGTGGACACAGAAACTTCCTCCACGAAAAGATTATATGATTGGCAATGCAATGATAGCTGCTGAAATTAAAGTTTATAAATAACCTTTTGAAATAATATTTGCAGCCAGTTTATAACATGCTATTAAAAAATGCGGAGTGAAGTGGATTTCGAACATTTATATTACCGACTGCCTGCTGGCGGGTTTTTAAACTTTGTTTACAGAGGATAGGAAACCAGAGCATAAACCCTCATATACTCGTATGGCGAGTCTGTTATCGTTAAAATTAATTGTTTTTTTCTTTCAACTGGAAAGGTATTTGCAGGATTGATTGAAACTCCATCCCTTTTTCTTCAATTAAATGATCATCCGGGTCGAAATACCAGGTTACTTTTACTTCTTTCCCAAGGTCTTTAATTTTTTCAAGCTCAATAAATAATTCATACAACATTTTGGCAGAAGAAG
>CAZWPU010000217.1:0-3094 GCA_964635605.1 uncultured Bacteroidales bacterium
AACCATAAATACGGGCTATGCCATCACCTACCTGCAAAACACTTCCTGTTTCCTGTAATTCGTTATTTGTGGTAAAGCCTTCCAGCTCTTTCTTTAAAATATCCGATACTTCTCCGGGTTTTATTCCAGCCATAGGTTTAAATTTAAAAAAAATTATTTCTTATAATGTATTCTAAAATCGTACATCTCTTTTTTCATACGATTTAAATAATGCGTAACACTTAAATCCAGTTGTTTATTATCAATCTCGATAATCAATCCTCCAATGATATCCTCGTTTACTTTTTGTTTAAGTTCTACAATAGCCTTAAATTGTTCTTCGATAACTTTTATAACTTCACTCCTCTCATTATCGGGAAGTTTAATAGCGGTAGTAATTTCAGCTGTTTTAATTCCTTTAAATTGTCGGTAAAGATCAATATAATTTCTCATCATTCCTTTCAGATGATTTTGACGTTTATTTTTTATAACTAGTTGTAAAAAATTTCTAGTATATTCGCTTACCTTATCGCCAAATAAATCATCTAAAACAGCCTTTTTGTGAGATATTTTTATCACAGGATGTTCCAAGAGAAATAAAATCTCGGGAATATTATTTAAGGATGCAAGAATAAATTCAACATCTTTTCTTATTTCATCCACCAGTTTTTTTTCTTTGGCTAATAAAAACAGAGATTTTGCATACCTTACATTGATCTGGCTGTCATACATACTAATTTAGCTCTATATTCTTAACAATCTGGGAAATTAAATGTTTTTGTTTGGAGCCATCGGAAAGATGCTCGCGTAATAATTTCTCAGCAATACTCACCGACAACTCCGCAATTTGATTTTTTATTTCGTTAATAGCATCTTCCTTTTCCTTAAGAACGCTTTTTCGAGCATCATCCAAAATCTTTTGTGCTTCATGCCTGGCTGTTTCTTTCGCCTCTTCGATAATTTTATCTTTAGCCTCTTTGGCTTCTTTTAAAATATTATCCTTTTCGAGCTTCGCTAAAGCCGTAATTTTTTCATTACCAAACTCAATCTTTGCCATTTCTTCTTTTGCTTTTTGAGCTGCTTTAAGGCTTTTGGCAATGGATTTTTCACGTGCCTTTATTGCTTTTAAAATCGGTTTCCAGGCATATTTAATCAGGACAAAAAGTACTATACTAAATGATAGTATCATCCAAAACAGCAAACCGATATCCGGTTTAATGAGTTCCATACAATAAACTTTTAATTAAACAAAGGTGCCCAAAAAAAATTCAGTTTGTTTTTCAATTTTGGGCAGCCAATATCCTTTTATACAAAAAGTACAAGGAAACATACCACGATAGCAAAAAATGCTACCCCTTCGATAAGCGCTGCCGAAACAATCATGTTCGAACGAATATCTCCGGCTGCTTCGGGCTGCCGAGCTATAGATTCTACAGAAGATGTTCCGATTTTTGAAATACCATAAGCAGCTGCAATGGCTGCAATAGCTGCACCAAAAGCTGCACCGATTTTTGAAAAAACCGCTCCTTCAATGGCAAGTAAAATAAGACCTAATGTTGACATAATTTTCTGGTTTTAATGAATAAATAATCTATATTAATGATCTTCTGCTACAGCCATTCCGAAATAAATAGCCGACAGAACCGTAAAAACATATGCTTGTATAAATGCTACCAGCAATTCCAAAAACGACATAAAAACCGTAAAAATCACCGAAACGGGCGATACGGCTAATCCTATTACCTCGCTGATATTTCCAAAAATAAAAATCAAACTAAAAAAACCTAAAACAATAATATGTCCTGCCGTAATGTTGGCAAACAAACGTATCATTAAAACAAAAGGTTTTATTATAACGCCAAATAATTCAATTATAGGAATTAAGGGTAAAGGGACTTTCAACCACCAGGGGATTCCGGGAGCGTTAAAAATATGTGTCCAATAATTTTTATTGCCGGTAAAGGTTGTAATAATAAAAGTAACCAATGCCAATGCCATAGTAACTGTAATATTACCGGTTACATTTGCTCCACCCGGAAATAACGGAACAAGACCTAACAAATTGTTTAGCAAAATAAAAAAGAATATGGTTAACAATGCCGGTGTAAATTTTTCGTAATGCTTTTCCCCAATACTATCTTTAGCTATATCATCCCGAATAAAAAGAATAACCGGCTCCATCAAAGATTGTAAACCTTTTGGTGGTTGGTTAGGTTTTCGTTGATACGCTTTAGCTATAGAAACAAAAACCAATACCAGAATGATACAGCTGATGATAATGGCTAATACATTCTTCGTGATCGAAATATCAAAAGGCCGGGCAACAAATTCTCCCTGATCATTTATTTCAACAATTTTATTTTTAAATGTTCCTTCATCGGCAATTTTGAAACCTTTATAAGAATGATTGTGTGCTAATTTACCGGACCAAAATGTTACCCATCCTCTGTTTTTACTGTACAAAATTACCGGTAAAGGAATAGATACATGATGATGGTTATAGGTAAAAAGATGCCAGCCATAATTATCCTGTATGTGACTAAAAATAAAATCTCCAGTGTTGAATCCTTCTTTATTTTGCGCTTGCTCAGTACGAGAGAGTGTATCTGCATTTGTCAGATGGTCTGATGCATGTAATTGACCAGAAACAAATACTGCAAAACATAAAGAAAATATACTATGTAAAAGAATTCGGTACATATAGAGAAATTGGATATCTGCAAATTTAATCAATAAATCATAAAAGTATTCCGAAAATCAAAATAAAAAAAGCAGCACAAAATTGTACTGCTCCTTAGTACGTAAAAAATTATTTATTGTTTCCTATTTTATGCGCCTAATCCTTGACTTATTAAGAACGTTGCAGCAAAAGCAATAATAGCGTACAACTCAGGAAATACAGCTAAAATAAGTGTATTGCCAAATACATCATTTCCGCCACCAATAGCAGCAATACCATTGGATGTTACCGTACCTTGTTTTATTGCTGAAAACAGTGCTACAAAACCCAAGAATAGTCCCATGGATAAAATAGCAATACCGTTAAATAACGACATTTCGGGTGTAACAAGATTAAACAGCTTGTCGATTACGAAATAACCACCAAAGCCATACA
>CAZWPU010000218.1:0-3091 GCA_964635605.1 uncultured Bacteroidales bacterium
ATGAAAACACTGGGAATGAAAATTCCGGTAAATATTGAGAATGACACTATCGAAAAAGAAATCATCAAACTTTTACATAAAAACAAACTTTATCAGGGCGTAAAAATACGGCTAACTGTTTTTAGAAACGAAGGTGGAAAATATACCCCTAAAGATAACTCGGTTTCGTACCTGGTAGAAACAGAGTATTTGGAGAAAGAACAATACCAACTTAACACCAAAGGCTTATCCATTGGAATATTTGATCAAATTAAGAAACCGGTAAACAAATTGTCCAATCTTAAATCAGCTAATGCTTTGATATACATTCAGGCCGGTTTATATGCCCAACAAAATAATTACGATGATTGCCTGTTAGTCAACGAACAAAATCATTTGGTCGAAGGAATTAGCTCAAATCTTTTTTTAATAAAAGATAAAACATTGTATACACCTCCGTTGAGTGATGGGCCAGTAGCAGGTATTATGCGAAAACAAATACTAAAAATTGCCGATTCGCTTAACTTTAGAATTGTGAATGACCAATCCTGTGATGAGCAACAACTGTTGCAAGCCGATGAAGTTTTTTTAACCAATAGTATTTCAGGAATTCAATGGGTTTTAAGCTATAAAGATCGTCGCTATTTTAACCACACATCAAAAATACTGATGGATGAATTAAATAAATCAGCTTTTGAAAATCAATAGCTTAAATTAATTCATTGTCGGATTTTCAGGGAAATTAGCCCATATCTTATACTTTCTCCCCAGCTCATTCAACGTTTTTTTCCAGATATTTTTATCCCCAGACATAATTTTAGATGCTTTTACTTCGGTTACCAGCCATGCATTTTCGGCAATTTCATCTTCAAGCTGCTGTGGACTCCATCCTGAATATCCTAAAAAGAAACGAACCTGCGAAGGTTTAACCATGCCCTCCTTAATCAATTCTTTTAAGCTATCAAAATCGCCACCCCAATATACATTTTCAATCACATGAACTGAGTTAGGCACTAACTCTCCTAAGGTATGTAAAAAATGAACCGTATCTTTACCCACAGGACCACCCACATAAACTTTTGCTTTAAAGTGGGGAAAATCAGAAAGGATCTCATTTACGGGCAAATCAATAGGTTTGTTTAATACAAATCCTACCGAACCCTGATCGGAATGTTCGGTTAAAAAAACTACCGAACGTTTAAAATAAGTATCCGAAAGCAAAGGTTCCGAAATTAATATTCGGCCCTGCTTTGGGGCTAAATTTTCATGTTGGATATTTAAAAAATCAAAATCTAAGTACATTCCCATATGTTGATCACTTAAGCTTAAAATACAAATTAATCAAATTTTTACAATTTTCAAAAATAATTCATCACAATTTAACAATTATTAACATCCTAAATATCAATTTATTTAAAGAATATCTCCAGGATTTAGTTCCGAACTTTATCTCCTGTATTCATTCAGAAAGTAAACGAAAAATTAAGTTCGTCGTCTAAAAATGTGATGATATCAATTTTTTATCTATTTTAGAGATGAATTTTTATTAAAAAAAGTTGCTAATGAATCGCCTTTTACAAAGAAATTTGACAATCCTCTGTTTTTTAATACTTTGCATTTCATCTTCCTTTGCTAATGATAATCCTGATCTGAAAGATCCTCAGCTTAAACAAGAAGATGTGCGGATTGAAATGACGGATATTATTGTTAAAAACATCGAAACCAACATTAAAATCCATTTTAAAGATCCTGATTTCAGACAAACCTTCGAAGGTTATCCGGTTACGGTTTATATAAATGGAAATCCCATAGAAACGGAAGTAGTAAAAGGTGCAGCAACATTAAAATATAAGTTTAAGAAAAAACAAACTTTCCAAATACAAATTTCCGAATTCACCTTTACCAAAAAAGTGACACCCATCCCATTGTGGTTTTCCATCATACCTCCATTAATTGCTATATTGTTTGCGCTTATTTTTAAAGAGGTATTTACGGCTTTGTTTATCGGCATTTTGGTTGGAACCGCTACCATGTTTTGGTATCAGGATGTATCACTTTTTCCTGCTATTTTTAAAGGTATTTTTGCTATTGTCGATACCTATGTTTTAGAAGCGCTTACCCAAAGCGGACATATGGCTATTATCATTTTTTCAATGCTCATCGGTGCGATGGTAAATATTATCACCCGCAATGGCGGGATGAAAGGAATAGTTAACATTTTATCCCGATATGCCAATAGCCCTCGATCCGGACAATTTGTTACCTGGCTGTTGGGAATTGCAATCTTTTTCGACGATTATGCCAACACGTTGGTGGTGGGAAATACCATGCGCCCGGTTACCGACCGGCTTAAAATTTCGAGAGAAAAACTGGCTTATATTGTAGATTCAACGGCTGCACCTATTGCTGCCATTGCTTTTGTTACCACATGGATTGGTGCCGAACTAAGTTATATTCAGGATGGAATAGCGACCATTGGTATTGACGAAAGTCCATACAATGTATTTATTAACTCATTAGCCTATTCGTTTTACCCGATTTTTGCCTTAATTTTTATCCTAATCTTAATCCGCAAGCAGGTGGATTTCGGGCCCATGTTTAAAGCTGAGAAAAATGCCAGGCTATCCGAAGCAAAACAGGTGGATGATGATAATACCACCTTTTCCAATAAGCTCAACGAGCTGGAGGTACCCGAACATATTATTCCCCGTTGGTACAATGCAGCAATACCGGTTTTTATAGTTATTTTCGGCACCTTTACCGGATTGCTGTATACCGGGTGGAACCAGGAAGTGTGGGCCGACGAGGCCGTCGGTTTTTCTAAAAAACTTTCCATCATTATTGGCAACAGCGATTCCTACAAGGCATTGCTATGGTCATCTATTTCCGGAGTACTGATGGCTATTTTACTCACCCTTTCGCAAAAAATATTAAACTTAAAAAATACAGTCGACAGTATGATTAATGGGTTCCGCACCATGTTAACGGCTATTGTTATCCTAATTTTAGCATGGTCTATTGCCCTGGTAACCAAGCACCTGCATACGGCTGATTTTATTTCTCAAATTATGGTGAGTGTTAATATTTCGCCACAATTTATTCCGGCACTGAC